>CAJPML010000168.1 GCA_905371725.1 Leptotrichia sp. oral taxon 215 | reverse complement strand
TTAATTTATAATTTAATTCTCCTTCTTTTTCATCTATACACAAATATGATTTTACTTTATTTTTATTAGATGCAATAAATTCTAATATAAATCTTGGTATTGAATGTGATTCTGCTGGTTTCTCTCCTTTTTTAATTTCATTTTTACAAATATAACATTTTATGTTTTTTCCTGATGACTTATTTTTCCAAAACTTTTTGAGAATATCCTTTAATTAACCTTTTAATATTTTAGTTTCTTTATTATTCATAAGTTTTCCTGCTGTTTTAATTTTTAAATTTGTCCTATAATATTTTTTACAAAAGAAGGAGAACTAATTCCCCTTCTCAATCCTATCTTTCAGTTTAATTTCTACTTCTTAAATTAATCCACAACTTCTGCATCCTGAACATCATCATTTGCTGAATTTCCTTGAGCAGAATCTCCATCTTGTGCCTGCTGAGCCTGTGCCTGAGCTTGTGCATCCTGATACAGTCTTGTTGCAAATCCTTGAGATACTTTTGATAATTCTTCGATACCCTTTCTGATTTCTTCTATATTATCTCCATCTTTTACTTTTTTCAGTTCTTCAATTGCCTTTTCAATATCAGCTTTTTCAGTTCCCTGAAGTTTATCCTCATTTTCCTTTATAGTTTTTTCAGTAGCTAGTACTAATTGATCAGCCTGGTTTCTAGCTTCAACTAATTCCTGGAATTTTTTGTCTTCAGCTTCATGAGCTTCTGCATCTTTTTTCATTTTTTCTATGTCATCTTTAGATAAGTTAGATGAACCTGAAATTGTTACCTGATTTTCTTTTCCAGTTCCTAAGTCTTTTGCAGAAACGTGTACAATTCCGTTTGCATCAATATCAAATGTTACTTCTATTTGAGGTATTCCTCTTGGTGCAGCAGGAATTCCTTCCAAGTTGAAATCACCTAATTTATGGTTATCTGCAGCTCTTGCTCTTTCACCTTGTAATACAACTATTGTAACAGCTGTCTGGTTATCAGCATATGTTGAGAACACCTGAGATTTCTTTACTGGAATTGTAGTATTTCTTTCAATCATCTTTGTAAATACCCCACCTGCTGTTTCAATTCCTAATGATAATGGAGTTACGTCAAGCAACAGTACATCTTTTACATCTCCCATCAATACTCCACCTTGAATTGCCGCTCCTGCCGCAACAACTTCATCAGGGTTTATTGATTTGTTAGGTTCTTTTCCTAAGTAAGATTTTACCCATTCCTGAACTGCAGGTATTCTTGTAGATCCTCCTACCAATAACACTTCATCTATTTCATTAGGACTTAAGTTTGCATCTTCTAACGCCTGTTTAACTGGTCCTTTAGTTGCTTCTACCAAATCTTTTGTCAATTCATCAAATGCCGCTCTTGTAAGCTTTTTCTCCAAATGTTTAGGCCCTGTAGCATCCATTGTGATGAATGGTAATGAAATTTGTGTTTCCAATGTTGTAGACAATTTTTTCTTTGCATCTTCTGCCGCATCTTTCAATCTCTGAATTGCCATTTTATCATTTCTTAAATCTATTCCTGTTTCTTTTTTAAATTCATCTGCCAACCAGTCGATAACTTTCTGGTCAAAGTTGTCTCCTCCTAAGTGGTTGTTTCCTGAAGTTGATATAACTTCCACTACTCCGTCACCAATTTCAAGTACAGATACGTCAAATGTTCCTCCACCTAAGTCAAATACTAATACTTTTTCCTCTTTTTTCTTATCCAGTCCATAAGACAATGCAGCCGCTGTAGGTTCATTTATAATTCTTTTTACTGTAAGTCCTGCAATTTCTCCTGCATCTTTTGTAGCCTGTCTCTGTGCATCTGTAAAGTATGCAGGTACTGTAATAACCGCTTCCTTAACATCTTCACCGAGATAAGCTTCTGCATCCTTTTTCAGTTTTTTCAATATCATTGCTGAAATTTCCTGTGGTGTATAATCTTTTCCATGAATATTTACTTTATAGTCTGATCCCATTTGTGTTTTTATTGAAATTACTGTTGAATCAGGATTTGTAATTGCCTGTCTTTTAGCAATCTCCCCTACTATTATTTCTCCGTTATCCTTTATATTTACAACTGACGGTGTAGTTCTTCCACCATCAGAATTTGGTATTATTGAAAAGTTTCCACCTTCCATTACTGCCACGCAGCTGTTTGTTGTCCCTAAATCTATTCCTATTATTTTACTCATATTTATCACTCCCATTTTATTTTTGATTTTTTTTATTTATATTTATAAAGTTAAAAACTATTTCTTATTAACCGTTACCATTGCTGGTCTTATGATTTTTCCTTTTAATTTATATCCTTTCTGAAACACCTGTACAATGTCGTTGTCCTTCAGTTCTTCCTTGTTTTCAGTCATCATTGCCTGATGTTCGTAAGGATTAAACTCTACTCCTTCTCCTGCTTCAATTTCTTCAACACCTTCTTCAGATAACATATATTTTAAATTTCTTAAAATCATATTTACACCTTCAACTAAGGCATCAAAATTTTTAGTTTCAGCAGAAGCATTTTCAGCTCTTTCCAAATTGTCAATATTATCAAGAAGTTTTACTATTATTCCTTCTGAAGCATATTTTTTCATCTCAGAAACTTCTGTTTCCTTCCTTTTTGTAAAGTTCTGAAATTCTGCAAGCTTTCTCGTGTAAGAATTTTTCCATTCCTGAACTTCCAGTTCCAGTTTTGCTATTTTTTCTTCACACGTTTCTTCCTTATTTTCAACGTTTTCATCTGCAGTTTCTTTTGTTTCATTATCTGTTTCGTTCTGCTGATTTTCCGTTTCAATATTTTCATTTTCAAGTTCTACTTTTTCATCAAACTCTTTTTCAGCCATTTCCTACCCCTCATCTCCTTCTATATTATTTATTTTTTTGCAATAACTGCTTAACTTCTTCTGAAACATATTCTACAAGTCCCACCGTTTCTGAATATTTCATCCGTTTCGGACCGATTACTCCCATTATTCCCTTGGCATCGCCCATCGTATAAACGGAAAATACAAATGAAAAATCTTCAAGTCCGGCAATATCCAGATCTTCACCAAAGATGACATTTACTTCACCATCTTTAAACTGATTTGTCTGAATAAACTGTAGAAATATCTGTTTCATATCTTCAGGATTGTTAAAAAATTTTACTCTGTCTATTATTTTCATAACATCTGAAGTATTATTTTCAATTAAATTTGAACCACCCTCAAAAAACAATTTCCCCTCATTTAATATTTTATCCTCTTGGAAATCTTCCGGTACAAATAAATCTGTATTCATAAGAAACTTTTCTAAGTCAGATAAAGTAAAATTTGGACTTTTTCTTATTTCTTCATTTAAAATCACATTTATATTCTGTACCTCCTGTTCTTTCAGAGGATTTTCCAGAAATATGTTGAGATTTTTAGTCAGAAATGAATCCATAATTATAACAGCCATAATATTTGTATCATTTATATGTACTAGCTGTACTTTTCTTATTCCTTCCTGCCTTATAGTAGGTTCTAGCACGACTCCTGCATACTTGCTTATCTTTGACAGTAGCCTTGAAGTTTCTTCAAATATCATATCTATCTGGTTCATTTTCTTATTATATGCTTCAACTACTTTAGCCTTTGCTTCTGTAGATATATCTCTTATCTTAATAAGTTCCTCCACATATAATTTATATCCTTCACTTGTTGGAATTCTTCCGGAAGATGTATGAGTTTTAGCAATCAGGCCCTTATCTTCAAGATCCGCCATAGTATTTCTTATTGTAGCCGAAGAAACTCCTATATCATATTTCTTTTCCAGAGTTCTTGAACCTACACTTTCACCAAATTCAAGATAATGCTTTATGATTGCCTTTAGTATCAGTTGCTCTCTCTCATTCATATTTGCACCTTCCTTTTGTTAGCACTCATTTTAAAGGAGTGCTAATTACAGATATATAATATTATATTTTTGCAT
>CAJPML010000167.1 GCA_905371725.1 Leptotrichia sp. oral taxon 215 | reverse complement strand
AAAGAATTTCTGAAAAAAAGAAAATCATTTCATCTGATGAAACCAAAAAAAGCGAAGGGATCAAATCAGAATATAATTATTTTTATACTCATAGCAACAATGTTCTGCATAATAGTTTATTTAATTATGTCAAACAACGAAACATCTCAAAATGCAGAACCGAATGATGAAAATATAGTTCTGGATGCGAAAGAGGAGAAGATGGTTTCCCTTGACAAGGATACCAGCTTTTATGTTACTGATAATAATTTGTACTACAGTGCTAAAAAAGATGAGTATTTAGAGAAGACAGGAATAAGGGGAAGCACTGCTTCAGGCGATTACGACTTTTTAGTTATAGAGAAATTTCCTAAAAAAAGATACAATATTCTCTTGAAAAACGGGGTTAAAGACAGAATATTCAAATTTAAATGCAATGCCAAGATAAAGGCTTCAGGAACAACTTTATTTGTTGAGAATCCTGAAGATGTAATGATTTACAAGGATAAGAAACAGATGGAAGAAGATACACAGCTTAAAAGTAATGGTGGCTGCTTTACTGAATTTAGAAATGATATTGAAAATAAAAATTAGTGGATAAAATTAAGATTAAAATTAAGATATTTTATATATAAAAAAAGATTTATTATATAGTATTCCACATTTTTTATGGTATAATATTTACAAGGAAAGGGAAGTGAAAATATGAAATTAGGAGATAATGTAGATATAATAGCACCATTAAATGTAAAAACAGCCGATTCGGAAACAGGTTATCTTTTGTTAAATCCGACGCTTGTAAATAATGGGAAGATAGAGAGCTTTGAAAATGCGGAAGTTCCTGAAAGATATAAAAATGGGAAAAATAAAATAAATGAAAAATACTTTGTAAGAAAGAACGACGTGCTGTTTCAGGCAAAAGGGAGCAAAATAGAAGTCGTATATGTTGACAAGGAATACGAAAATGTACTTCCTGCAACGCTTTACTTCATTTTACGGGCAAACGACAGAATAAATCCCAAGTATTTGCAATGGCTTTTAAAGACAGAGCTGCTGCTGCTTTATTTTGAAAAGAAATACAAGACCATGAGCGCTGTCAGAGCTGTAAATAAAACTGATATTGTTGAACTTGACATAGACTTGCCTGATAGGGAAGAACAGGACAGAATGGTTGAAATAATAACAAGTTTTGAAAATGAGGAAGAAAATACGAGAGAGTATCTGAAAATTAAGAAAAAATATATCGAAGAAAAAATTCTAGCGAAAAATAAGGTGATAATAAATGAAGAATAAATTCTTTGAACTTATAACAGATGAGTTGGAAAATAATAAAAATCAGAAAAAATTACAGATTTTGAAAATGTCTCTACTTTTATATGTTATCTGTGCAAGTAAGGTTGTTTATGAAGAACTGGAAGATTTAAGAGACGACAGCTATTTATTTTTGGAATATTTAAATAATCTGGGATTTAAGTATAATTTGAACGGCACATATTTGGAAAATATGAAAAATTTATCAAATAGAATAGCAATATTCAGCCAGACATACAGTTTTATAGAAGAACATCCGGACAAGCAAGGGTTTATCGAAAGCCTGCCGGAACTGGAAATGGAGCTGAAACTGAATATTTTAAGAGGGAAATATGCAAAAATTGCACAAAATTATTTAGACAATGTAATTAATCTGCCAATTACACGTGATGAAAGCGTTAATCAATTATCACTGGAATTTTTAGATATAAGAAATAATGAAATATTGTATAGCGTTGATTTTTTTGAAGGGAATAGTTTTTATCGTGAAAAAATAGAAACGGATGAAAAAAATGCAATTATAGAGATTTTATACTCATTAAAAAATTCAAAATCTAATAAAGATTCTGCAGTGATGCTAACCAAAAACTCGGATACCAGCAAGTTGCTGTATAGTTTTTTAAGCAACAGTAAAAAAGGAATAGTAGAAAAGGATGCCTTTTATCTGTTAAAAAACGAGGAAATGAAGAATTTTATAAAATCTGATAAAATAGAATATGTAGTTTCTATACCCTTTAACAATACGCTGAAAAATCAGGTAATAATATTTAATGAAAAAAAAGAGAATAAAAACAATATATTATTTGTTCAGTCGCAGCACTTTTTTGAAAAAGGAAATGAAAAAATAAAGCCTGAAAATTATAAGGAATTAGTTGAAATAATTCAGAAAAAGCAGGAAATAAACGGTATTTCAAAATTAGTTTCCAATGAAACAATATTAAGAAGAAAATGTAATCTGGATATTCTGGGGTATGTTTTCAAAACTAAGGAAAAAGTTGATTTGGAAGAATTAAAGCAAAATAGGGATAATGTTTTTGAATTAATGACAGTAAATAGGAAAAAATGCGATGATTTAGTAAATAGTTATCTGGAAGAGGAATAAATTTAATAATAAAATTTAGATAGAAAGGTTGTAATTTTATGAAATTATTGACAATAAATGTACATGCATGGTTAGAAGAAAATCAAATGGAAAAAATTGATATTCTTGCAAAAGATATAGCTGAAAAGCAGTATGATGTAATAGCAATGCAGGAAGTAAACCAGCTTATGAACAATCCTGTAATTTTTGACGATATAAGACAGGAAAACTATGGATGGGTTCTCCTGGAAAAATTACAGGAATATACAGACACTGACTATTATTACCACTGGAGCAACTCACATATTGGATTTAGTAAATACAATGAAGGCGTGGCAATAATAACAAGACACAAAATCAAGGCTGAAGATGAATTTTACTGCACTTTTGCACAGTCGGTAAGAACAATATCGGCAAGAAGAATAGTTAGTATTACTATTGATTATAAAGGACAGGATGTTGAATTTTACAGTTGTCACATGAATTTACCAAATTGTGAAACTGAAGATATGGGAGAAAATTTAAGAAATATTTTGAACAGATCTAAAACTGATAATTTGAAAATATTAATGGGTGACTTTAATACAGATGCCAATGGGAATCCTGAAGATTATCAAAATATTTTGAACCAAGGCTTATTTGATACATATATACTTGCTGAGAAAAAAGACAGTGGTGTGACGGTAGACAAAGGAATACATGGATGGGATCAAGATAAATCGCAAAAGAGAATAGACTATATATTTTGCAATAAGGAAATCAGAGTAAAAGAAAGCAAAGTTATCTTTGATGGAAAAAATAAAGGTGTAGTGTCGGATCATTTTGGTGTGGAAGTGGAAATAGAAATTTAAATTTAAATGAAAAAATAATAATTTTAAAATGAAAGTATAATTTCAGTAATAATCGTTGTTTTTTTATGCAGCGATTATTTTTTTGAAAAAAATTTTGAAAAAAGGTATACGTAAATGTATTGACAATTTGAAAAAGTGTGGTATATTTAAAATAAGGGAAAAATAAATCAAATATATAAAAATTTTTAGGAGGTACTAAACATGATGAAAAAAATTCAACGTTTTGGTGGAGCAATGATGGCGCCAGTTCTATTATTTGCATTTACGGGGATAGTAGTAGGATTGTCTTCAGTATTCACTAATACGCAAGTTATGGGGAGCATTGCTGAAGAAGGTACAATATGGTATAATTTCTGGTATGTGGTAGCAGAAGGTGGTTGGACAGTATTTAGACAAATGCCGTTATTATTCGCGATAGGGTTACCAATAAGTTTGGCAACAAAAACAAATGCCAGAGCATGTATGGAAACATTTGCATTATACATGACATTTAACTATTTTGTAGCTGCAATATTAAAAGTATTTTCTGGAGTAGATACAGCTAAAATGGTAGCAGATAAAGTAACAGGATATGCTGCAATAGGTGGAGTTCCAACATTAGACACAAACTTATTTGGTGGTATCTTGATAGCAGCATTAGTAGTATATCTGCATAATAAATATTTTGATCAAAAATTACCTGATTTCTTAGGAGTATTCCAAGGTTCAGTATTTGTATACATAGTAGGGT
>CAJPML010000166.1 GCA_905371725.1 Leptotrichia sp. oral taxon 215 | reverse complement strand
AGGAAGAGGATTGAGGCGAATGTCTGAAACGGAAAAAGAACAAAGAGAACAGAACAGAAAACGAGATACATTTATAGCAACTTCGCTGGTTGTAGCCAGTTTTATCTTTCTTGTGGGGACAATAGTGTATAAGGAAATAGAAGGTAAGCAGCTGAAAAAATCCCAAAAAATAGTAAAAGAATCAACTTTTGAAGATGAAATAAAAAAAATAGAGGAAGAAAAATTGAATGATGTGGAAATTGATAAAATTTTATTAGAAGCGAAAGAAATGCTTAAAGATTCATATGCACAAGCAAAGCCTTTGTTTGAAAGAATACAGGACTATAGAGGAGAAGCAGTCTATTATCTAGGTCTGGGAGATTATACTGAAGGAAAAGTTGACATGGCACTTGAAAAAATGCAGAAAGCTGTAAAACTAGGGTGTACAAAAGCGATGTATGAACTAGGTAGAATATATATGTTAAAAAAGAATTACAGTGAAGCAGAAAAGTGGTTTTTACAGTCAGAAAAACAGGGAGAATTACAGGCGACAGAAAGATTGACTGAAATTTACAATATTGAAAAAAATGATTTAAAAAGAGAAGAAAAATTACTTGTACTTTCAAATCAAAAAAGGACAGTGTATATGTACGAACTGGGGAAACTTTATATGAAAAAAGGAGAATATGTAAAGGCTGAAGAACTGTTTGTAAAACTTAAGGATTATGGAATAGTAAAAGCGGCAGATAGATTATCAGATATTAAGGAAATCTTGAAAAATGAAAATAATGAAGAAATTGTAGATGAAAAGGTGATGGAATTAAGTGAAAATCCCAGAAAATCAGATATTGAAATGATTTTTAAGGAAACTCAGAAGATGTTATTTTCTAACCCTGAAAAAGCAAAAATATACCTCGAAAAAATAGAAAAAAACAAAAGACAGGCTGCTTCATATCTTGCTGAATACTACATGGATAAGTTTGATAATGAAAACACAAAAAAATGGTTATTAAACGCCGCTGAGAGAGGAGAAGTTTCTTCAATGTATGATTTAGGGGTACTTTATGAAGAAGAGGAAAATTATGAAGAAGCAGAAAAATGGTATAAAAAAGCATTGAAGAGAAACTATATGATTCCTTTGTCAAGGATTGGAAATATTTACGAAAAAAAGGGTGATTATAAAGAAGCGGAAAAATGGTATAAAAAAGGTATTCAGAATGATAACAGGGGAGCTATAAACGGCTTAGCTCTGCTATATTTGAAAGAAGGAAACTTAAAGGAAGGGGAAAAATTATTGCTTAAGCTTACTGAAAAAAATGATTTTTTTGGAATGCTGAACTTATCAGAAAAATACTATAATGAAAAGAACTATGAAGAAGCAGAAAAAATTGATAAAAAACTTTATGAATTAGGAGTTGTCAATAGAATAAATCTTATTGGAAAAGCAGAAGAGTATAAAAAGAATTATGAAGAAGCAGAAAAGTGGTATTTGATCGGAGCAAACCAAGGAAATATAGAATCCATGCTGAATTTAGGAATTTTTTATGATAAAATAAAAGGTGGAAAAGACAAGGAAAAAGCAATAGAGTGGTATGAAAAAGCTGCAAATTTAAATGAAAGCAGGGCAATGTACTTTCTAGCTGAACTATATCAGCAGGATTTTAACGATATGGGACTGGCTCAAAAATGGTATTTAAAGGCACTTAAAAATGGTAGAATGGATGCAAAAATAAAACTTAAGGAAATAAAAGATAAAGGGTAAATTTTTATAAATCAGTTTAAAAAATTAGATAATGAGGAAAATAAATGAAAATATTAATAATTAGATTTAGTTCTTTTGGAGATGTTCTTTTGACAACTCCTGTAATAAGAAAAATAAAAGAGAAGTATCCAGATTCAGAAATAGATTTTATAGTTTATGAAAGCTTTTCAGAAGCTATTTCTCTGAATCCGTATATAAGAAAGCTAATATTATTTGATAGAAAAAAAAGTAAGGATAGAAAATATATAAATGAAATGATAAAAAATCTGAAAAATGAAAAATATGATTTTGTTATAGATCTTCATTCCAAGCTTTTATCAAGAGTAATAGGAAAAAGTTTATCAGATAGCAGGACAGAATATTTAAGATATAAAAAAAGAAAATGGTGGAAAACATTACTGGTGAAAGCTAAATTGATAACATACAATGCGGATTGTACTATTGTTGAAAGTTATTTTACGGCATTGAAAAAAATTAACCTGAATTTTGATAGAAGCAACATAGATTCAGGAAAAGGTGATGCTCTGGAATTTTATATAGACAAGGTAAAAGAAGAAGAGATTGTAAAAAAATACGATTTGAAAAATACGGATTATTTTGTGTTGGCTCCTGGAGCATCAAAATTTACTAAAAAATGGCCTTTTTATGATGAACTCTCTAAAAAAATACTTCAAAATACAGATAGTAAAATATTTGTAATAGGAGGAAAAGAAGATTTTGGAAATGTGAAAATTGACAAAGATGGAAGAGTAACAGATTTGTGTGGAAAAATATCTTTCAAGGAAAGCGGTGTAATTTTAAAATATTCTAGTATATCTGTAGTCAATGATTCGGGGCCATTTCATATAGCAAGAGCTGTGGGAACTGAAACATTTGTATTTTTTGGGCCTACTGATCCTAAATTATTCTCTTTTGAAAACAGGACACATTTACTGAATAATCCTGATTGCCCTCCACATTCGTTATATGGGGATGATAAATTTCCTAAAAAATATGAAGATTGCATGAAAAATATAAGTGTGGATTATGTATTTGAGAAAATTATGGAAAAATACAGAAAATAGAAGTAAGGAGAAAAATATGGAAAGTATAAAAATACTGGCATTTGAAACATCGTGTGATGAAACTTCAGTGGCAGTAGTTGAAAATGGAAAAAATGTATTAAGCAATGTTATTTCTACACAGATTGATATACATAGAGAATACGGAGGGGTAGTTCCTGAAATAGCATCTAGACATCATATAGAAAATATAATGCCTGTTTTCACAGAAGCAATGAAAAAAGCAGGATGCGATTTAAAGGATATTGACTATATAGCAGTGACAGAAACTCCTGGACTAATAGGTTCGCTACTTGTGGGGTTAATGTTTGCAAAGGCTCTCAGTTATGCGAATAATATTCCCTTACTACCAATAAATCATATATATGGTCATATTTTTTCAAATTTTATTGAAAATGAAGTTGAACTACCGGCAGTCTCCTTGGTAGTGTCAGGAGGACATACAAATTTATACTATATAGATGAAATTAATAAGAAAATAAAAATAACATTATTAGGAGAAACTTTAGATGATGCTGTAGGTGAGACGTATGATAAAGTAGCACGTGTGCTAGGGCTGCCATATCCTGGAGGACCTGAGATAGACAGAATATCCCAAAATGGAGAAGATATATTAAAAATAAAAAAACCTAAAGTTGAAGAATATAATTTCAGTTTTAGTGGAGTAAAAACTTACATAACAAATTATGTAAATAATGAAAAAATGAAAGGTAATCCAGTATTAAAAGAAAATATAGCGAAATCTTTACAGGAAATAGTAGCAAAAATATTAAGTGAAAAAGTATTAAAAGTAATGAAAAATAAGAAAGTAAATACTATATTAGTTTCTGGTGGAGTTTCTGCAAACAGAAGACTAAGGGAAAAATTTGATGAAATATCTAAAAAAGAGAATGTAAAAGTTATTTTTCCTAAATTAGAATATTGTACAGATAATGCAGCAATGATAGGAAGTGCAGCATATTATAAATTAAAAAATAATTTGTGATTAGATTATGAAATAGATATATATATATCCAATAGAAGTAAAATATAATTTTTCAAAAAGAAAAAATTATTTAAACTCTGACGAAGTTTTTGTTTTAGGTATTTAAGAAGAATGTATCATGTTATTTAAAAGAAAAAGTAAAAAAACCGCTTGACAACAGGGGTGTAAATTTG
>CAJPML010000165.1 GCA_905371725.1 Leptotrichia sp. oral taxon 215 | reverse complement strand
TATCAAGATTTTCAATTTTTAATCGTATCAAATCCCCTTTTTTTTGCGAGGTTTTTCGTATTTTTCTATATTTTCTCTTCCAATTGTTTTAAGATTAAATTTAATAATAAAAAGTTTAAATAGGAAATAATATATTATGAAATATATAACTCCCCAAAAGAGAATTATAGACCACTCTGTCTTTGTTTGTCCCTGTAATACTCCAAACATATAATAGTCCATAAATCCTCCTGAAAAGGAGATTCCTGTTGAGACATTCATAACATGCATTAATACAAAAGACACTCCTGATAAAACAACATGCAGTAAATACAATACCGGTGCTGTAAATAGCAATAGAAACTCCAATGGTTCTGTAAATCCTACCAAAAAAGAAGTAAAAGCCGCTGAAAACAGCAAACTTCTTATAAATGACTTTCTATTAGATGAAGCTGTACTGTACATTGCAATTGCCGCAGCAGGAAGACCAAACATCATAAAAGGATATTTTCCTGCCATAAATCTCATATATTCTACAGAAAATCTTTTTACTGCAGGGTCAGTGAGCTGTGTCATAAATATATTTTGGAATCCTTGTACAGGAACTCCTGCAATAACCATTTCTCCGCCCATTTTTGTATACATAAGAGGCATCCTGAAAGAATTTTGTAATCCAAATGGTAACAATATTCTTTCAATAGCCCCATATAAAAAAGTTCCTATATATCCTGATTTTTTTATAATAAATCCTAAATTACCAATTTGATTCTGTAGAATAGGCCAAAAAATATAAAAAATTATACCTGTAAAAAAAGCATAAATAACAACAAAAAATACTGTCAATTTTGAAATATTAAAAAATTCTGCAATAGAAAAAGAATCAAAATCATAATGTAATTTTATCTTACAGTATTTATTATGTAGCCCTGATGTTATTAATCCTGAAATAATTCCACCAAAAATCCCAAGCTGTAATGTCTGTATACCAAGTATTAATTCCTGTCCTGCCATGGACATAGCATAAGGAATATCAGGAGTATTTCCTACTATAGAAGTACCGGGAATTATAGTTGCAGATAAAAAGCTGTTAATTGTCTGATGCATAATCAGAAAAAACACAGCTCCCATGAGTGCTGCTATAGCCTTTTCATATTTTGAAAATACAAATGCAATTCCAATTGCAAAAAATAAGGGAAGATTAGAAATCATTACATTTCCAAGTTTTGAAAGAATAATCAGAATTTCATACATTACAGTAGTTTTTGTAACTGTAAGTGTATTTCCAACAAAGTATACTTTTCCTAAAATATTTTGCAGACCATATACTTTTATATTGATAGCATTTGTAAATAATGTTCCTAATCCTAAAAAAATTCCGGAAAGAGGTAACAGTGCTATTGGAAAGATAGATGCTTTTCCCATTGGTTTCAGCTTGTTAAAAGCTTTTTCTTTCATATTTCCTCCTAATATTTTATTTTTTTGATTTTATGTCATTCCAGTCTAAAGATTTAGAAAATTCCTTAATAAATGCAATTAAAATTCCTAAAAATAATCCCATAAAAACTCCACCTGCCAAAATTAATTTTTTATTTAATGCAGGCTTCACATTTATGTTTACAAGCTTCACAAGTGGAGAAGTATCATTTTTTAAAAGTCTGTAATATGCAAGTCTTGAAACAAGTGTATCACTTAATGAATCCTTTGTTGTTCTCAAATCAACATTGTTTGTCAGGAAATTATACTGTTCTTCCAGCAATTTAATCTGTCTATCTAAAAATGCATCTTCCTTTGAAGCCAAATATCTTGCAGCAAGGTCAGCATATTCTTTGGAAAAGTTTTCAGCTTCAGTTTTATTTGAATTGGAAAATTTCACCTTAACTGTAGGATTCCCAGTTTCTGTCTGTGCTGTCAGTTTTTTTGACATTTCCTTTAAAAATTTTTCCTCGGAAAGCTTAGTATTTGTTAATGTTTTTGAATTATTTTTTATAAATTTTAAAAAAGCGAAAGAATTTAATGAATATTGCGAGTTTTCTCCAATTTCATTTAAAACTCTGTCATTTCCATATAAGATAATTTCACTTTTAAAAGCCTTGCTTCTAAAGGCGTAAAATCCTGCTATTCCCGCTATAACTATAGTAGTAAGTCCAATAAGAAAAATATTTCTGTAAATTATTTTAATTATTATATTTAAGTTTATTGACTGTTGCTTATTTTCATTCATTATATTATCCTTTCAATGTTAAATTTTATCTTTAAAATAGCCCAACTTGAAAATTATATGAACTATATATAGATTTTATCAAAAAAATATGTATAATACAAACTAAATTTTAAATTTTTCAAATAAAAAGTAATATGTAACTATTTTTTAGTTATAAAATATGATAAAATAACCAAATAATGTTTATATTCAAGTAACCTATTCAAATAAATTATGATAAAATGGAGATGTTAATGGAAAAGATAGATAAAAAACCTCTAAAAAAAGGGGATTTGATACGATTAAAAATTGAAAATCTTGATACAAAAGGTAGAGCGTATGGATTTTATGATGAAAATAAGATATATACAAATATAAATGCCGCACAAAATCAGATAGTTGAAGGGATTTTTGTTAAAAGACGTCATAAATACGAGCTGATCCATTGCAAAATAATTGATTTTGCAGGGAGAAAAAATGCGATTTATGATGATCAAGCTAGACAAAATGGGGGATGCAACTATCAGTACTATACTTATGAAGAGCAGCTGGAAATTAAAGCGAGGCATATTAAAAAGGAACTGGACAGGATTATTAGAAATGAGTATATTTTTGAAGAACCGGTTAAAAGCCCGAAGCCAGAAAAATATAGGAATAAAATGGAATTCAGCTTTGGAAATGCAGTAAAAGACGGTCCTATAATTCTTGGGCTTCATAAGCAAAACAGTTTTCACGATATTGTAGAAGTTGACGGACTTAAGCTGATGGATGATAATTTTAATCAGATATATATTTTCTGTAATGGATTTTGTAAAAAAACAGGTCTTGATTTTTATCATAGGCTTGATCATAAAGGCTTTTTTAGAAATCTGGTGATACGGAAAGCAGAATTTACAAAGCAGATTTTAGTGAATATTATAACGACTACAGAAATTGAGGAAACTCAGAAAAAAGAATTTCAGGAAATGTTCAAGGAAGGTCTTCTGTCATTAAATTTGAGCGATGGATTTAAAATTTCAGGAATTTTACATACATTTAATGATAATTTTTCAGATATGGTTATTTCTGAGAGTGAAACGATTTTATATGGGGAAAGGGATTTGACGGAAGAAATTTTTGGACTGAAATTTAAAATAAGTCCATATAGCTTTTTTCAGACAAATTCTGATGGAGTGGAACTTCTTTATGGAAAAGTTATGGAGTACATTGATAATATTGATGAGAATACAAAGGAATGTACTATTTTTGATCTGTTTAGTGGAACGGGAACAATAGGTCAGATTGTATCAAAAAAGGCTAAAAAAGTTTATGGGATAGAACTTGTAGAAGAGGCAGTCAGAAAAGCCAATGAAAATGCAAGATTAAATAATATAGATAATGCTGAGTTCATTGCGGGAGATGTATTTGAGAAACTCGATGAACTGGAAGAAAAGGAAATAAGACCTGATATTATAATTCTTGATCCTCCAAGGCCCGGAGTTGGAGAAAAGACTATAATGAAACTTCTGAAATATGATGTTTCCAATATAATTTACGTTTCATGTAATCCGAAAACATTAGTTCAGGATTTAATAACTTTTCAGGAGAACGGATACGATGTTGTAAAGGTTTGCCCAGTTGATATGTTCCCGGTTACACCACATATGGAAGTAGTGAGTATGTTAAGGAAAGTAAGGATTTAGAGGGTTAGAGGGATTGAGAAAACTGAACTGCACCCAAAATCTTGGACACAAGATTGTAGGTGCAGTTTTTATGAGCATAGTCTTTTTTGTTTATTTTCTTA
>CAJPML010000164.1 GCA_905371725.1 Leptotrichia sp. oral taxon 215 | reverse complement strand
AGAAGTATTTACTGGGACAATAACAGAAGTTGTACAGCTTGAATATGAATTAAAAATAAAATTTTTAGAAGCAGCAAAAAGTTTTAACAATCGTGTGAGCATTGGACTGGAGCCGACTAAAGCAAGTAAAGTTATTAAGGAAATTGCGGACAGTATAGGATATGTTGTTAAAAAATGTGAACTAAAAATAGATAAAGAATACAAAGGGGGCTTTTATTTAAGCCCTTACGATGTACCTTTGCAAAAAATTATTCAGATTGTTAATGACTGTGACAGCAAAATCAATTTGAAGTATGACGAAATATATATATATTCACAGGAAAACGACGATACTGAAAAAATAATTTTAAATAAAACTTCAGGACTACTTGGAGAGCCAAAAAAATATGTCAAACCCGAAAAAACCTCTGCTAAGAATAGAGGAAAGGCAACTAAAGAAACAAAAAAAGAAGACCAAAGAAAAAGAAAGCTGAAAAAACAAAAAGTCCTGAAAATCGTAAAGTTGAATATGATTATAGCCTAAATTGTCTATTAATACATTATTTAAAGAAAACAGATAATGTAATAATAGAAAGCAAAACATTTAATGGGAAAGCAAAGATAGTAGCATTATCAATAAAAGATTTCGTTATGGAAATCAAAGTAAAAGTACTAAATGAGGTGAAGAAAAATGGAAGTAATACCAACAACAACACTCGGAAGAATAACAAGAAGCTACGATGATGGTTTTTATGCCATACAACCTTTGGGAACAATAAAAGGAGTGGAATGGCAACCTATTCCACGTGTTCCTATGTGTCAGTTGGGAAATAAAAGTGTAAATCAAATATTTCCATTTAGTGTTGGAGACATTGTTCCTATTGCCTTTTTGAGTTTTTCACAGTCTAACTACTTAGAGGGAGACGATGAAGGAGATTTGGACAGCGATTTGACAAATAGCTTTGCTGACTGCATAGCATTCCCTTTCGTTGTTCCAACTTCCTCAAATGCTTTAAATGCCGAAACTATTACAATAAATGGAAATGTAAAGCAGAGCGGAACAATAACAAACGATGAAACAACAAGTAACGGAATAGCTTTAACAACTCACATTCATGGTGGAATTACAAAAGGATCTGACAAAACAGAAAAGGCGGAATAAGTATGGATTTGAAATTAGGAAATATAAATCATGGAGAGTTGGAAATAAAAAACAATGATTTGATGTTAGTGGAAGACAGGAATTCCGAAATATTGCAAATGATAGCCGTAATGTTGCAAATCAGAGCAGGAGAACTTGAATTTGACACAAATTATGGACTTGATTGGGCATACTGGGAAACAGGAAATAAAACATTGGTAGAGGAAAATATAAGAAATAAAATACTCTATTATTTTAGGGAAGTTAATAAAATAAATACTGTTACTTCTAAATTTTTAACAGGAGACAGAAGAAAATTACAAGTATTTATTTCTTTAGAAATTAATAATCAAACATATGAAAAGAGTTTGGAGGTGTAATATGGCGAGAATAGAAATACCTGAATTAAATGACATAATTGGAACTATGGGAGACAGTATAAAGTCATCACAATCAAATTTTGGAATTGATAAGAGGTCAGTTTGGTATTTAATGATAGGGTATCCAGTCGGAAGATTAGCTCAACAAAAACTCTACAGGATACAATATTTAGCTGATAAAGCAAATATATATAAATGCGAAAATGAAGAACTGGACGATATTTTAAATGGGAATTTTAACTTTCCTAGAAAGCAGCCTAGTTTTTCAAGAACATTTGTAACATTCAATGCAGTAAATGGAACAACTGTTGGAATAGGAGAACTGGGAGTAAAAACTTCAACAGGAGTTGAATTTTTTAACATAAACATGGCAACGGCAACAAATAACACAATTTCTTTAGAATTCCAATGTGAAAACGTTGGAAGTGTTGGTAATGTTGGAACTAATGAAATAACTAAATTCATTACAACAGTGCAGGGAATATTATCAATACAAGCAAGTACAGAGGGACAAGGCGGTCAAGATAAGGAAACTGATATAGAATATCGTGACAGATGGTTTAATTCTCGTTTCAGAAGTTACTGGAATATCGATGGAATAAAGTCAGCATTAATGAATTTGGACGGAGTTAAAAGTGTCTATGTAAATGAAAATCACGAGCCGACAACTGTTAATGGAATAGAACAAAAAAGCGTAATCATAGTTATTGACGGTGGGATTAATAGTCAGATAGCACAGACAATATTTGAAAAGAAAGATCAGGCAATAAAAAGCGTAGGAGATGTTATCGCACATGCTACAGATGTTTCAGGAATTAAAAGAGAAATAAGATTTTACAGACCTTCGGAAGTAAAAATTGAAGCAAATTATACTTCAATTCCTGCAAATTATGCTGTAGAAAATAAAAATAAAATAGATGCAATAATAGATAACTACATCAGGTCAAAAGGTGTAAACGGATTTATTTCGGCTTATGAATGTTTTGTTGAAAAAATAAGACCTGCTATTTCCGAAACAGATTTAAAGCATCTAGATTTGTCATTTAAAATTCATGGCACAGGAATATCTTTTACAACAAGTCTACAGCTTGGAGTGAAAGAAAAAGGAGCACTCTATGTACGATAATTATAAATATTTAAATAGTAAAATACCTTACATTTTGAAAGCAACAGAAACAAATCAAGCTTTCATAAAATCAATTGCTGAAGTATTTGACTTGATTGACAAATATATAGATATGCTTGAAAATTACTGGCTTATTGATAAAGCAAAAGGAGAGTTCCTTGATGATTTAGGAAAACTTGTTGAAGAAAATAGAAAAAATGATGTAGACGAAAATTATAGAAAAAGAATTAAGTTGAAATTTCAAGCTTTGGATATAGTTCCAACACTTGATAATATTCTAAATTTAATTAAGAGTTTCACCGGGTTATTCCCTGAAATACGAGAAGGTTGGAAAGTAGATGGAGAGCCAGGAAGATATGACATAGATTTCATAGCTGAAAAAGATTATAATTTTTCGCTTATTGATTCGATAGATTTAGAGAGCATTGTTGGTGGTGGAATAAAAATAAATACAAGGAAATGTTTGGAAAATTATACGGAATCATATTATTCAGGAGACATTTTTGCTAGTGATAATTTATTTCCTATGTATGCAGTGCGAAAAGCGGATTGTGATTTTAGCTTTAATGATGTTCCATACTCAAAAGAAATAAATTCCGGAGATAAATTATTTTTATCAAATGATCTGATAAATTTTGAAAGGAGATAAGAAATGCCAAAAAAATTTACGAATGTAATAGATAGAGGAAGAGTTACAGCAAATAAATATAATCTTACAAATAATGGAGACGGAACGGCAATAATTACAGATATAGAAAGCAATATTAATGTTCCGGGAACTCCACTCAATAAAGAATTATTTAATCCAATGCAAGAAGGATTAATATTTACAGTAGAAACAGTTCACACAATAGAAAATAGTACAGATGTTTATGAATTAGAAATAGATGGACTACAAGGTACAAGCAATTTAAATGGAATGCCTTTATTTAAAGGATTGTCATTTAATATAAAAATATCCGAAACAAATACAACAAATGTTGTAAAAATAAAAATATCAGGGAACAAATATGATCTTGCGAAAGAAAGTGGAGATACAGTTGTTAATTTAACAGTTGGAGAATTGAAAAGAAATAGATATTACAAAGTAATATTTGATAGTGTCAGATTTACAATCCCGGTCGAAATAATAGAATATAATCCTATGTTTGGTGCAAATTTTGGTGGTTTGTTAGGAACTCCGGGAACGAAAAAAGTTGGAGTTGCATATTACGATGTGGCAAATAATCAGACAGTTGTTCCAACAGTAGAAAATAATCTGACTTATTTTGAAAGTTCAAAATTTATTCCAATAAGTGATTATCAAATTGCAAATAAATTGGAAAATTTATTCAAAGTCGAAACTA
>CAJPML010000163.1 GCA_905371725.1 Leptotrichia sp. oral taxon 215 | reverse complement strand
TTATTTATTTATTTACGGTTTATATTTTTTTAAATAGAGGAGCTGTCTCAAAAAACTTAAAAATTAATCTAAAAAACTGTATTTACGAATTATTTATAATTTCACAATTTAAAACAGGAAATGAATTTAGAAAAAGACAACTGTCCGAGCCTTTTTAAGGCGAGTTTTTGTCTTTTTCTTTATGAATGACTGTTTTACATTAGTGAAATTCTAGAAATGAATAAATATAGTTTTTGCATATTTATTTCTATTATATTTTGAAATAGCTTTTTTAATTAATGTGAAAATAGTAAAATCCTTTCGAAATAATAAATTTCACATTGTAATATGCTTTTAAATTATGTATAATGTAAGTAAATAAACTGTAGAAAGGAGACGGAACTGTTTAAAGACAGTCCCTATTATACTATGAATTTTAATGATTACAAATACGAAAGAATTGACATTGATGCAGTAAAAAAACAGTTTGAAGAACTTATCGAGAGCTTCAGTAAAGCTGATGGTGCTGAAAAACAATGTAAAATCATGGATGAAGTCATCAATTTAAGAAATCATATTGATACTATGATTACCCTTGTTTCTATCAGACACAGTATTAATACTGCCGATGACTTCTACGATAAGGAAAACGACTATTGCGATGAAATCAGCCCTCTGCTTTACGGATTTACAACTGATTTCTACAAAGCTCTGGTTACTTCAAAATTCAGAAAAGAACTGGAAGATAAATATGGAAAATTCCTTTTTGACCAGGCAGAATGCTCCTTAAAAACATTCAATGAGGAAGTTATCCCTCAATTACAGGAAGAAAACAAACTGTCAAGTAAATATGACAAGTTAATTGCCAGTGCAAAAATACCTTTTGACGGCGAAGAGAGAACTTTATCACAAATGGTTCCTTACACTCAGTCAAAAGACAGAAACATAAGAAAAGATGCTGCTAAAAAAGTTGCTGAATTCTTCTCAGCGCATAAAAATGATTTTGATGATATTTATGATAAGCTTGTAAAAGTAAGAACTGAAATTGCACATAAATTAGGATTTAAAAATTATGTGGAATTAGCTTATGCAAGACTTAGAAGACTTGATTATAACGCACAGGATGTGGCAGGTTACAGAAAACAGGTTCTTGAAAACATCGTTCCCCTGCATTCTGAACTGAGAGAAAGACAGGCTAAAAGACTTGGCATTGATAAGCTGAAATTTTACGACGAACCTATAAAATTTAATTCAGGAAATGCTGATCCTCATGGAGATCCTGAATGGATTTTAAATCATGGAAAGACAATGTATCGTGAACTTTCCAAGGAAACTGATGAATTTTTCACATTCATGACTGAAAACAACTTGCTTGACCTTCTTTCAAAAAAAGGAAAAAACAGCGGCGGATACTGTACTTACATTCCTGATTATAAGTCTCCTTTCATTTTTGCCAACTTCAACGGTACTGCACATGATGTAGATGTGCTTACTCACGAAGCAGGACACGCTTTCCAGGTTTATGAAAGCAGAGGCTACGAAGTGCCTGAATATTTATGGCCTAGCTATGAAGCATGTGAAATTCACTCAATGAGTATGGAATTTTTAACATGGCCATGGATGGGACTGTACTTTGAGAATGATGAAGATAAATACAAATTCATTCATCTTTCTGAAGCACTTTTATTTATTCCTTACGGAGTTACAGTTGATGAATTCCAGCACTGGGTTTATGAAAATCCTGAAGCAACTCCTGAAGAAAGAAGAAACAAATGGCTTGAAACAGAGAAAAAATATTTACCTACAAGAGATTACGGAGAAATTGATGAACTGAAGGAAGGAATTTTCTGGTTCAGACAGGGACATATTTTTGGAACTCCATTCTATTATATAGACTATACATTAGCTCAGGTATGTGCCTTCCAATTCTGGATTAAATCAAGAGAAAATAGGAAAAAGGCATGGGAAGAATATCTGAACTTATGTAGACTTGGAGGAAGTAAGCCTTTCTTTGAACTGATGAAAGCAGCTAACTTGAAAAATCCTTTCAACGAAGGGACAATCGCTTCAGTTATTCCTAAAATAAGGGAATTTCTTGACAGCATTGACGATATGAAAATGTAATAAATAGAAAATAGAATTGTAAAACAAAATGGAAGCCCGAAAATAATATATATCAGTAAACTGAACAGTAAAACTTATAAAGTTTAAAGATATATTATTCTGAAAAGGCTTCCTTTTATATTATTCACTTATATTACTTCACTTATATTGTTTCGTTTATAACATTTTAATTATATTTCCTACATTAAATGTGCCACATAAAGTAGTCTTCCGAACCTTTCTGTATTATTCTGGCAGGAATTCCTACCGCAGCTGCATCATCCGGAATATCTTTTAAAACAACGGCATTAGCTCCTATCCTTGCATTATTTCCTATTGTTATATTCCCTAAAATCTTTGCTCCTGCACCAACTGTGACATTATCCTTTAAAGTCGGATGCCTTTTACCTTTTGAAGAACTCACACCGCCTAACGTAACTCCATGATAAATTATACAGTCATTTCCTACAACTGCTGTTTCACCAATTACAATCCCCATCCCATGATCGAAAAAAATTCTTTTTCCCAATGTAGCTCCCGGATGTATTTCTATACCTGTAAAAAAACGGGAAAGCTGAGAAAAAAAACGGGCTAAAAAGAATAATTTTCTTTTATACAGAAAATTGTTGAAACGATGATTTATAATCGCATGAAATGAAGGATAAAGAAGAACTTCAATCTTATTTCCTACAGCCGGATCTTTTTGAGATATATTATCTATTTCCTCCTTAAGCCATTTAAAAATTTTACTCACCTCTTAATTAAAATTATCAACAACATTATTTATAGTCTTTCTGCCTGAGACTATATCCAGTAATAAAAAATTTTACTCTGCTTATCAAATCCTAAAATAAACAGAGTAATTATTTTATATTAATTTTATTACTTGTAAGCTTCTACTGAAAGATATTTCTCTCCTCCGTCTGGAGCTATAGCCAGTACTTTCTTACCTTTTCCAAGTTTTTTTGCAACCTGATATGCAGCTGCAATTGCTGCTCCTGAAGAAATTCCAACAAAAAGTCCATTTTCCTTTGAAGCTTTCAGCCCATAAGCCAGTGCATCTTCATCAGTAACCTGAATTATCTCATCAACAACATTTCCGTCATAGTTTCCAGGAACAAATCCCGCTCCAATTCCTTGAATAACGTGTTTCCCAGGCTGTCCACCAGAAACAACTGCTGATTTTATAGGTTCAACTCCAATTACTTTTGTTTCAGGTCTTTCTTCCTTAAGTTTTCTTCCAACTCCTACAAGAGTTCCTGCTGTACCGATTCCAGCGACAAAAGCATCTAAAACAGGAAAATCATTCAGTATTTCCACTGCAGTAGTTTCATAATGCTTCTGTGGATTTGCTGGATTTTCAAACTGCTGTGGCAGAAAATATCCAGAATTCTCACTAACTATTTTTTCTGCTTCAGCAATGGCACCTTTCATTCCTTTTGCCCCTTCAGTCAGTATAAGTTCTGCTCCAAAAGCTTTTATAAAATCTCTTCTTTCAACACTCGCTGTATCAGGCATTATTATTATGACTTTATATCCTTTAAGTTTTCCGATTAATGATAATGCAATCCCAGTATTTCCTGAAGTAGGTTCAACTATTGTTCCTCCAGGTTTTAACTTACCATCTTTTTCTGCAGCTTCTATCATCCCCAAAGCTGCACGATCCTTTACACTTCCACCAAGATTGTACTTTTCAAGTTTCACATACACATCGGCGATGTTTTCATCCTTTTCAAGATTAAGTTTTACAACCGGTGTATTTCCAATTAATTCTAAAATGTTTTCGTAAATCATTCAATTACCTCCTAGTAAAATTATTATCTATATTAACTTATTACGAACTCTTTTATTCGCAAATTGTAGCACTAAAAAAACCAAAATACAAGCATTATGAAACTACTGCAGTGGAAATACTGAATG
>CAJPML010000162.1 GCA_905371725.1 Leptotrichia sp. oral taxon 215 | reverse complement strand
CAAAAAAAATACGCCAAATTTATGACGCATTTTATATTTTATAAGGAAATTAAATTCATATTTTTTATTATTCTTTCTCTTTCTGTTACTGCGGTATTGTTTTCCCTGTCCATTTTTTAAATGCCCGATAAAAGGAAGAAGTTTCAGTATATCCAACTAGATAGGCTATTTCATCTATTGAAAGTTCCTTTGCTTCCAAATAGTTGAAGGTCATTATTTTTTGAATATCTTTTATCATCTGATTGAAACTGGTATTTTCTACTGACAGATTTCTTTGAAGAGTCCTTCCACTTATCCCAAACTCTTCTGCTACATTTTCCAGTCCAAACTGCCCGCTCGGAATAAGCTGAAAAAGTTTTTTCTGAACTCTTGCGGTAAAGGTTTCAGATATTTGATTTTCTATTTCTGCCAATTTCTGTTTCAATTGCGGTTCCAAATATTCCACCATTATATTATTTGCTGTCAAAAATGGCTTTTTCAAATCTTTCATACTAAAAATTATTTCATTTTGTTTTACTTTATTTATCGTAGCGTTTATCTCTTTTGTCAATAACTCACCATATTCAAAAGGACTTGTAACACTTACTGGAGATATTCTCTTACCAATTCCTTTATTCAATAAATTTATCAACATAAGCTGTTCATTCAAGACTGCAAAACGTGGTAATTTCTTTTCCCTTTGTTCAAAAAAATACTGAACTTGAACTATTTCTTCAAATTCTTTAATTTCCAGAAATACAGGCCCTATCAGTTTTTTGTATTTTGCCAGCCTCTTTAAACCTTCAAGTCCATTTTTTGAAGAAAGTGCCGCAAAAAAAGATGGAATAAACACATTCAAGTTATCAATATTGCTAATCGCTGAAATTTGCTCATCAGTAATGACTTCATCAATTTTTTTCAAAAATAAATAATATTCCTCAGTAGAAAGCTGAATTTCCTCTTTCCATAAGATATTCGGTATTCCCGCTTGTTCAAGAATATTTTCAATTGATAATCCAATACTCCTTAAAAAATCCCGAAATTGCTTTGGCATAATTATTTTCTTCTTTTTCCTATTTTTTATTATATCGAATTTTTCTTTTCATAAAATGGCTTTTTATCTTTAACAACATCTTTTCCAAAACTATCTTTATATGAAAACATATCAATATATTTTCCATTCAAGTATGGAGTTATTTTTCTTCCTATAAATTCTATACTTTCTTTTTCATTTCCCATACTGTCAATAACTAATAGATAACTCTCCTGTCTCTCTTTATACATGAGCATTAACCATGTTCTTTTAATATTTTTATCTAATTTACAAGCACTTTTTAATGCTTCAAGCATGTCTTCAGGATATTCTTTCGCTTCTCCAATCATTACAGGCGTGTCCTTTTCTACTTTTGTTTCAACGACCTTAAGTCTTTCTTCCTTTTCCTTTTTCAAAATTTTAAGTTGTTCTCTTGTAAAGGTAAATGATGTAGTAAATGGATTAATAACAAAACCTTCTATATCTGGATTTAGTAATACCATTTCTGCATAATCATCAAAAGACAAAATAAGTGTCTGTATTTTATCAATGCCGATATTCCACTTATTCAATTCTTCCCAGTCAGTAAATGCTGGATAAAATTGTTTTCCATCAGACGAAGAAATCATATAGAAAGATACATTTAAATCTTCTTTAACAGTTCCTTTTCCAGTTTCATCAGTTTCAATAGGTTTATCAAAAAATACATAACTTAAAAAATAAGCTCTCATTATAATTTCATCTAAAATTTTATTTTGTAATTCTAAATCACTTTTCTGATTTTTTCCTATTCTACTAAACAATTCTTTTAACACAGGATTTTCCAATGGCTTATTTACATCAATCATAATTTTTCAACTCCTTCGTTTCAATATTTTATATTATACCCATTATAGCTTAAATCTCTTCCATCGTCAAAATCCACAACATTCCCCTTCACAACTTCAACTAGTTTTTCTGCTTCCACTTCCATCTGCAGTCCTCGTCTGCCAGCCGAAACCATTGTTTTATCAAATTTTTCAACTTCCTTGTCAAAAAAAGTTTTAAACAGTTTTTTCATTCCTTTTGCTATTTTCATTGCTTCTTTTTCATATGCTCCACCTTTTGCACTATTTGCCAGTTTGTCTGCAGCAATAATTCCCCAGTCAGTTTTTATACCTCCTGGCTCAATAAGTGAAACATCTATTCCAAAATCAGCCACTTCCATACGCAATGCATCACTAAATGCTTCAAGTACATATTTAGTTGCATGGTACCATGCTCCAAAATAAGTTGTCAGTCTTCCTCCCATTGAAGAAACATTTATTATTCTACCTGATTTTTGTTTTCTCATATGCGATAATACCAACTGAACTAATCTCGCTAATCCAAATAAATTCACTTCAAACTGTCTTCTTGCCTCATTTATTTCTACATCTTCTACTGCACCGAAAGAACCATATCCCACATTATTTATCAGAACATCAATACGCCCTTCATTTCTAATTATTGTATCAATTGCACTTTTAATGCTTTCCTCATCAGTCACATCCAAATATATAGGTTTAACTCCAAACTGTTTTAAGGTTTCCATTTTTTCTATTCTTCTGGCTGCACCATAAACCACATGTCCTTCTTTTGCAAGATTTTCTGTTGTCTGATATCCAATTCCACTACTTGCTCCTGTCAATAAAATTATCTTTTTCATATCTATATCTCTGCCTTTCTTCTTATTTTATAAGACTATTTTATCAAAAAGAAAAATCTAACTCAATGACAGAAGACGACATCCTAATAGTAATTCATGACATTTTCTGTTTCATCTTGTAAAAATATTTTCTGCTAATTTACAGAGAGATAAGCTATAGAGAGATAATATGAACCAATAAAATTTTACCTTTTTGAAACTGAATTATCTACTCCTGAAGTTGAAATAGATGGTTTACCTGATTTTGTAGGACTTGTCTTATAGTATACTTTATTGTCAACTCCTGATATTGTAACTCTAGAAACTGAATCAACATATACTGTGTTACCAGTACCCTCAATTTTTATCAATGATGCATTTCCTTTAATTGTTATATTGTTATCAACTCCTGATATATGAACACTTCCTCCATTTAATTTTATAGTTTTCGTTTGTAAAGTACCTGATATTGAAATATTTTCTCCACTTTCAGATATGGTTCCATTTCCACTTTCAGTTTCTACTCTTCCTTTTCCAGCTTTTACTCTTGCTTTTCTATTTCCTGAAATATTTACAGAAGTTGAGCCAGGCACAGTTACTCTTATATTGTTCCCCACCTTTACAGTACCTGCTTTTAAAATTCCTGCAATTGTGAGCGATAACATTGATAATGTAATGATTTTTTTCATGAAACACCTCCTGAATATATTTTTGTACATTATACTATTTCAATCTTAAAAAGTTATGAGAATGTGCATATATTTAGGATATTTAAGAAAATGATAATCCTCTGTAGCAAATACCCACTAAAGCTCCACCAATAACAAAATTTGCAGTAAATATTAAAACATTTATATTTCTATTTTTCCCAGTAGGAACCTATAATTTTCAAAATAGGATCATTTATATCTTCATTTTGAACTATATAATCAATAAAAACTTGCTCAATTTCAGGATTATCTTTCATCTTAACTAAAAACTCATACATTAACATTTTCAATTTATTAGAAATTTTATACTTCAAAGAAGCTCTGGCATACTTAATTATAAATTCCTGAGCTTTTTTCTTATCTGAAAATTCTAAGTTATGTATAATTATCCGTACTTTTCTTTGACTTTCCCTGTCAAATTTTTTCAAATAATATTCCATTAAATCATCTGTTATTTCCATTTTTTCATAAACTAAGTCATTTACTATAGTTGCATATTTTGTTAAATCAGGAAATTTTTTTACTGATTCGATATATTCCTGTTCCCATTCTCTTTTATTCACGCAGCCTTCTTTTATACTTACACTTTTAGTGGGAATATTTATTTCAAATTTTGCCAATTCTCTATATTTA
>CAJPML010000161.1 GCA_905371725.1 Leptotrichia sp. oral taxon 215 | reverse complement strand
AACAGTTAAAGAATACTTTACAAAATCATCAGTGAAATTATTACCATGAAAACCATTCGATAATCTTTCAGCAATAAGATATTTTTCTAAAGTCCTGAATAATATTTCTTCTCGTTCTATCCATCCAACTAGCATGTCATCAATATTATCATATTTAATTATTAAAAATTTTATTATTTAATATAACATCACTTCTTTTTTTTCATTAGTTTCAGGTACATTTTCTTAAATTCTTCATCTTCAGAAAGTTTTTTCTCCATCAGATCCGGTCTATTTTCAATAGTTTTCTCGATAGATTTTAATAATCTGTATTCATCTATTTTAGCATGATTTCCACTTCTTAATACCTCTGGAACTTCGTACCCTTCTATTTCAGGCGGACGTGTATACTGGGGAAAACCTAAAAGTCCATTATAAAATGAATCTGTTTCAAAAGACTCCTTTTTTATAACACCTTCCTTTATTCTCGTTACTGAATCCATAAGTACAAGTGCCGGTAAATCTCCACTACTGAGTACATAATCTCCTATTGATATTTCCTCATCAACAAACTTGTCAATAACTCTCTGATCAAGACCTTCGTATCTTCCAGAAATTACAGCTATTTCTTTTTTTTCAGCCAGTTCTGTCACCTTCTGATGATCTAGCCTTTTTCCCTGTGGAGAAACAAACACCGTATACGGTTTTTCCCTTTCACCATATTTTTCCTTAAAAAAATTCCAGTAGGCTTCCGGTTTTAAAACCATTCCTGCTCCACCACCAAATGGAATATCATCCATCTGGCTGTGCTTATTTCCACTATAATCTCTTATATTTACAATATCATAATCTATTATTTCCGCATCAACTGCCCTCTGAATAATTGTCTGAGACAGATATAATTCAAACAGCTCAGGAAATAAAGTTAAAACAGTAAATCTCATTTATTCTCTCATTCCTTCTATTAATTCTACTTCTATCCTGTTATTTTTAAAATCAATCTTTTTCACAAATTCATCTACTAAAGGTACCATTACTTCCTTTTTACTTACAATATCTTCGATTATAAGTATATTATGCGCTGCTGTATCCATTACATCAGTAACTTCACCTATTTTTTCATTATTAGAAAAAACTTCAACTCCAAGAAGATCCTTTATGTAAAACTCATCTTCATTTTTTTCAGGCAGCAAATCCCTTCTTATTTTCATTTGAAAACCATTCAGTTCCTTTGCCTGATCAATATTTCCAATTTCTTCAAAATCTACAATCAGCTTCTTTTCATTTAATCTCTTAATATTTTTTATTGTAAGCAATTTTCTTTTATCTTCCTTTTCAAGCAGAACTTTTTCACCTATAATTAAATCTGTTTCCATAAAAATCGAATTCATTTTCACACTTCCAAGTAAATGGTGAGTTCCTATAATTGTTCCTATATTTATTAAATTTTCCATTCGTATTCCTTTTCTATTTTTTTATTTTTTTGAAATTTCTACTTCCTTCAGCTATTTCCTTTAGTTCAGAAAGAGACATTTCATCAAAGTTTGCAGCAACAGCTGATATAATTCCTTCTACTAGAGGTGCATCTGCTATTTCAGCTTTCACTTCTCCTCTAAGTTCTTCTACTGCCTTGATTGCGTGAAATATAGAACTTCCCATATCTACAAATATTAGGACTCCTTTTCCTTCATCTGCTCTTTTTATAGCATTTTTAACTGTATCTACAGTTGCTCCATAAATTTCCTGATTTATATTGCCCCCATTTTCAATTTTGAAATCTTCCTGCTGCAATAATTTCGCAAAATTTATCATTTCCTCTGCCAGTTTATTACTATGACTCACTACAACAAGTCCTACCAATCCATTTTTCCTAATTTCCATTATTTTTAAAATTCTCCTTTCTTTTTTATATTTTTCCCTGTTTAATTTTTACTCATAAAAAAAGAACTTTTATTCTATTTTATAGTTTAAATTTTAATTTTCTCCTAAAAGCCTGTCCAATATTATGGATACAGCACTTCTTACAGATAAATGGTTATATTTTGTCTTTCCCCTTATCGGCTCCAGAATTTTATATGACATATCCATTATTTCATTTGTCAGTCCCCATCCTGTACCAAAAAGTATGAGATAAGGCGTTTCATCTTCTGTCATTTCCTTTCCAAGCAAGTCATAGGATAGCGTATTTGGAAATATTTTAGCTGAAGTTGTTATTATTTTAGGCTTTTTTCCCTCAATTTCTGCTATTGAAACTACTGCCGCTTCTACAGAATCTGACAGGTCTGTATTTTCAAATGCTTCCTTCCTATTTTTATTAAATTCTATTCCATCCCCTTCAGTCCAATAGTTGATTATCCTGTTTGTAAGTTCCTGCTGTGCATCCACAGGCGTTATTATAAAATATTTTTTTATATCGTATGTTCTGCATGTTCTTGATATATCGTGAATATCAAAGTTAGTTACAGACGTTGCTACAACGTCATTGTTCTTGTTATAAACAGGATAATGAACAAGTCCAACGTAAATATTATCTCTCATCAGTCTTTAGATTTTTCCTTTCCTTTAGTCTTTATTTTTTCTTTAGCTTTAATATAGATTTCCTTTCCTGTTTTAAGTTCTACACAGGCTATAATTCCATTTTTATATGATCCTGTATCAATACAATGTACATCATTTACATAATGTTTTATCTTTCCATCCTTGCTAGGAGTATGTCCAAAGTATATTGCCTTTCCTGTATTATTATTTGTCCAGAAATCATTCCTGTCCCATATGAGAAATCTGTGTTCCTGCTCATCCTCATCTTTAGTAGTGTCAAATGCCGCATGGACAAATAAATTCTTTTTACCTGAAATCATTATTGGAATTCTGTCAAGCCATTCCATAAACCATTTTACACTTTTTATTCCTTCACATTCTAACCATTCTTCAAAACTTAAAATATCCTTACTTTCTGAATTATTATAAAATGATTTTTGAGTTTTTTCTCCTCCATTACGATACCAGTGTGCGTTATCTCCTGATTCCATTGCTTTGATAAGCATATCTTCATGATTTCCCCTCAAATGCTTTATATTATATCCTTCTTTTTCTAAATCATAGTATTTTTTATACAGTTCATACGACTGTGTTCCCCTGTCACATGAATCTCCAAGTATAATAAGCAAATCTTTTTTTGTAAGTTTTATTTTATCCAGTAGTTCTTCAAACATTGAATAATGACCGTGTATATCACTTGTAAGAAATATTTTTTCATAGTCATTTTCATCTATCTTTTCAATCTTCAAATTTAATCACCTTTTCATTTTATTGCTTAAATTCTACCTTTTTTAACTCTTATTGTCAATCAAATTTATACAGTTTTCTAAAAAAAGAAGAGTGCAACTGAACCACACTCTTTTTTATCTACTTATGTTATTTCTTAAATTTTAAAGGTTCTGGTATAAGCCGGATTCTGTATTTGCCAGTCATTTATCTAATCAAACAGTTACCTGTCAGCTTTAGCGAATTACCCATTAAGTGAAGACGGGCAGCCTTTTAACCACTTTCTGCTTATTCTTGCTTCGAGAGGGGTTTACCTGGCTGATTTAATCTCTTAAATCACCGGTAGTCTCTTACACTACCATTTCACCCTTACCTAAAAAATTAGGCGGTATATTTTCTGTGGCACTTTCCTTAGAATTTCTTCCAACAGCCGTTAACTGTCTCCCTTGCCCTGTGAAGTCCGGACTTTCCTCCTGAATTATTCAGACGACTGACTCCAAAACCTTTTTTAATTATATCATTTTTTTTACTTTTTTGTACAGTTTGACGTCGAACCGCAATAATATCCGACTCCAGCTCCAGCTCCAGCTGCTGCTAAAGCTAAGCAAGAATTTACAGCTAAAATTATAAGTCCAAATAATATTAAAATTCTCTTCTTTGTCATATTTCTACCTCTTCTTTATTATTTATTATTAAATTATATCTTTTAAATATTTTTTTTCAATTAGTTATTTCTTTATTTTACATTGTCTAAAAAAATTATTGAAAAATTTAATTTT
>CAJPML010000160.1 GCA_905371725.1 Leptotrichia sp. oral taxon 215 | reverse complement strand
ACTTCATATGTATAAACTTCTTTCTGTTTTTCAGTGATATCGGAAGTATAAACATCGTACTTGTTTCTCTTCTGCTAAGTATCCTTACAATGATTCTTGAAGTCATTTCATGGAATGGTCTGGATAATCTTTTTGTACCATTTTTTGTGTATATGTTTTTAAGGCTGAACCTTTATCTTACAGAAAAGGAGCTTATGTATAAATTCTGGGTGATAGTGATACTGTTTGTCATTATAATATTAAATAGGAAAAAGACAACTCTCACAAGAACTGCACAGACTGCAAGCTTATTTTTCCTATATATAATTATGATAATGGGAGGAATAAGATGGCTGATCCCACCTCTTACAATGTATCTGGGATACTATCATTTTACACCTAAGGTTGAAGGTCAGATTAAGGATTCGCTTAAAGGTCTTCTGACAATTGCCTTTACTACATCTATATGGCTTGCATTAAGTATAGTTATGAATAAGGACAAATTATTTTTAATTTATATATTTTCTTTTTCATTGCACTTTGGAATAATAAATTTAATAAGAGATAACGCAGGAAATGTAAATAGGGAAACCTTCAGGATGAACTTTCTGCTGGGCAGTATGGGAAAGGCTCTGCTTTTCTTCATAATAAATTATATTATTTTATCTGGAATTCTGGATTTTAAAATGCTGGCAGGAATAATAACTCTAATAATTGGAGGAATATTTATATATGAAACTGTTATGAAAATATACTATATAATTGAAAAGGAGAAGGAACTTAGCGGAGAAACAAAAGTATTTATAACTTCCGGAATAGTTTTCTGCTGTTCATTGCTGTTGCTTGGAATAGGAATGCTTTAAATATAGGAAATCTAAAAAAATAGAAAGTAAAATTTGCTGTAAAAACTTTCAGAAGAAAGAAAAAATGATAAATAAAATTAAAAAAAGCTTTACAATAACCCTAACAGAAAGCGGTTGATAAATTATGGAAATAAAAAGATATAAGAAAATACAGGAATATATTATGGAAAATAATATTTCTCAGGAAGAATCACAGAAAATAATGATAGAGCGGCCATCAGAAATTGTTATTTTCACCGATGAAAATAACAATATAGGAGGCAGTCTACATTTATGGCATAATCGGCCAGATTACAATGGAAGAAAAACATCATATATAGGAAATGTAAATATATATGAAAAATACAGAAAAGATGAAGAGCAGCTTTTTAATAAAGTATTTGAAGAACTTAAAAAAGAGGGGATAGAAACAATAATAGGACCTTTGAATGGAACTACATGGAATACATATAGATATGTAACTGAAAAAGGAAATGGAAGGCCATTTTTACTGGAACCATGGAATGAGGACTATTCTGTGTCACTATTTGAAAAACTGGATTTTAAACATCTGGCAGGATATATTTCTACAGTAATGGAAGGCATGAATTCTGATGGACGTAAAAATTTGAATAAAAAAATAGAAAAGCTGAAAAAGTTTGACTATTATGAGGATATAAGAGTAGAATCAGCTGAAAATAAAGATTTACTGACAGTTCTCAATAAAGTTTATGATTTGACGGTAGAAGCCTTTAAAAATAATTTTCTGTATTCTGAACTGGAAAGGGAAATATTTTTAAAGATGTACTTGAGCTATGAAGACAAAATTATAAAAAAATTTTTTAAAATGCTGTATCTTAAAGATGAACTGATTGGCTATGTATTTGGAATACCGGATTATACTGAACTTGGATATAAAGAGAAAATAGATACCATTATTCTTAAAACAATAGCTGTTTCTCCAGAATATAATGGAAAAGGAATGGGATATATTCTTATAAATTCTCTTGTTGAAGAGGCAGCAAAAGAAGGATATGAAAATGTCATATATGCATTAATGCACGAAAGCAATGTATCTAAAAATATAGGTCTGCTGCTAGGAAATATATTAAGAAAATATACTTTATTTATAAAGGAATTATAAAAATATCAGAATTTTTGAAAGGTGAGATATGACAATAATCAGTAAAATAAAAGAACTGAGGGAGAAATATCCTGAAAAGGCAGCACTTATAGATGTAAAGACAGGTAGCAGGGTTACATTTAGTCAGATTGATGATAAATCTGACAGGATATGTATTTATTTAAAAGAGAAAAAGTTTAGGAAAGGCGATAAAATAGTAGTTTTTGTTCCTATCGGAATAGAATTTTATCTTATCCTGGTGGCTATATTCAAAATGGGATTACAGGCTGTATTTATTGATCCGTATGCAGGTCTAGAGCATATAAACAGATGCTGTGAGATGATTTCTCCTGAAGGGATAATTGGAAACGGAAAAACACTTCTGAAAGGATTTTTCCTGAAAGGCATAAGAAAAATTGATAAAAAAATTAATTATATGAAAATGATAAAAGAAACTGAAAAAATAACTTCAATAAATAATTTAGAATTTAAGGAAATAAATGAAAATACTCCAGCCCTTATTAGTTTTACTAGCGGAAGTACAGGATTTCCTAAAATTATAATGAGAACACATGGCTTTTTATTAGGTCAGCATAATGTACTTGAAAGAAATTTAAAATTTAAGGAAGGAACAGCGGTATATTCCTCCTTTCCAATATTTCTACTTTCCCATGTGGCTGCGGGAGCGACTGTGTTTATTCCAGACATAAACTGGCAGAAACCTTCTGAATCAAAAATTCAGGATATTGTACAGTGTATAAGGAAAAATAATATAGAAAATATTATTCTTCCTCCTGTAATTTTTGAAAATATTACCGAGTGCTGTAAAAAAGATGGAATACAGCTGAATAATGTTCAGAAAGTATACACAGGTGGAGCACCTGTATTTCCAAGGCTTATGGAGAAAATCAGAAAAACATTTATAAATGCTGAGATTAATGCATTATATGGAGCCTCAGAAGCCGAGCCAATATCAAGGCTGAATTTTCAAGATATAACAGAAGATGATATTAAAAATATGAAAAATGGTGATGGACTTCTTGCAGGAAAGATTGTTGACGGATTGGAACTTAAAATAGAAAAAATACAGGAAAAGGACCTGGACACAAATTTTACAGAAGAAAGTAGCAATCTAGAAATTAATTCAGAGCTTAGGGGAGAAATACTTGTAAAAGGTGAAAATGTAGTAAATGGATACTTAAATGTTCAAAAAAATCCTGATGAAAAATGGCATAGAACAGGAGATATGGGTTATATTAACAGTAATGGACAGTTAGTATTACTAGGAAGAGTTAAAGGGAGAATACAGCTTGGAGAAAAAATTTATTATCCTTTTGCGGTGGAAACTGCATTTTCCTTTTGTAAAATTCTAAAAAAGTCAGTGCTGACTTCAAAAAATGGAAAACTGTATCTTCTTATTGAAAGAAATCCCGAATATAAAGGAAATTTATCTGAAAACAGTGAAATTATAGGACTGAAGAAAAAATTTGAAATATTTAAAATAATTGAAACTGAAATTCCTATGGACAAAAGACATAACAGCAAGACAGACTATAAAAAACTTGAAGAGATAGTTAAAAAACTTTAAAAATTTAAACTTAGAAAGGAAATTTTATGAAAACAGAAGCAAAAGAATTAATTCAGGAGGGGTTAAAATTATTTTCATTATATGACAGAAGAGCTTTGAAAAGATTTTATCTTTCAGTAGAAAAGAGTGAAGCAGACTTGTCATATCTCGATGAAAAGTATCAGACTCATATGCGTTCTAAAGCAAGAGGACTGTTTTTTGATTTTTTAGGGGGAATTATAGAAGGCATTGCAAGTTCAGGAAGTCCGTTTAGTCATTCTTTGGATAGAGCGATGACCATCGAAAAGCGTGAACAATATAATGAAAAGAAATTAATACTAAGGTATAAAATTAAAGATTTTATTGAAAGTACACCAGTAGACAGTAATACAGGATATTTACTTTCCATGATTGACTTTTATTGTCAGTAAAATATTGTAAGAGGAGAAATAAATGAACCAAAGTAATATAAATTCAAAAAAATCAATAATCCAAAATATAAAAAACTTTAAAATATATTTAAAT
>CAJPML010000159.1 GCA_905371725.1 Leptotrichia sp. oral taxon 215 | reverse complement strand
ATACTATAAGTGTATATAGAAAAAGGACTATTAAAAATTTGGGAGGAAAAGGAATGGAAAATTTAAGGGAGAAATTCCTGAATTTATTCAGTATAAAGCATGAGAAGGAATTCTTTTCACCAGGAAGAGTGAACTTGATAGGAGAGCATACAGACTATAATGGAGGCAATGTATTTCCATGTGCAATAGATAAAGGAACCTATGCTCTGGTAAGAAAAAGGGATGATAATAAATTCAGAATGTATTCGGAAAATTTTGCTGAACTTGGAATAATAGAATTTACTCTGGATAAACTGGTAAATGAAAAGGAGCACAGATGGGTAAATTATCCTAAAGGAGTAGTTAAAATGTTTGTTGATGCAGGGCAGAAAATAGAAAGCGGATTTGATATTCTTTTTTACGGAAATATTCCAAATGGTGCCGGACTTTCTTCATCAGCATCGATAGAGATTCTGACAGCAGTAGTTTTAAAGGATCTGTTTAATCTGGATATTGATATGATAGAAATGGTTAAAATCGGTCAGAAAACGGAAAACCTGTTTATAGGAGTAAACTCAGGAATAATGGATCAGTTTGCAGTGGGAATGGGTAAAAAGGATCATGCTATTCTTCTTGACTGTAATACGCTGAAGTATGAGTATGTTCCTGTAATGCTGGAGAATGAAGTTATAGTCATTTCAAATACAAATAAGAGAAGGGGACTTGCAGATTCTAAATACAATGAAAGAAGAAGTGAGTGCGAAAAGGCTCTGGAAGAACTTCAGACAAAATTGAATATAAAGGCATTGGGAGAACTTTCCATTGAAGAGTTTGAAGCAAACAAGGAGATTATTTCAAATGAGGTAAACAGAAAAAGAGCAAAACACGCAGTTTATGAAAATCAGAGAACACTGAAAGCCCAGAAGGAACTTTCAAAAGATAATCTAGAAGAGTTTGGAAAACTTATGAACCAGTCGCATGAATCTTTAAGGGATGATTATGAAGTGACAGGAGTGGAACTGGATACATTGGTAGAACTTGCATGGAAAGAAGATGGCGTAATAGGTTCAAGAATGACAGGTGCAGGCTTTGGTGGATGTACTGTAAGCATTGTGAAAAAAGATAAAGTCAACGATTTTATAAAAAATGTTGGGAAAAAATACAAAGATAAGATAGGTTATGATGCTGATTTTTATGTAGTTGAAGTCAGTGAAGGAGCAGGAATATTGTAAAGGGGAGAGTAATAGCCATGATTAATGTAGAAAAAAGCCTTTTTGGAAAATATGGAGGACAGGATGTATATAAATATGAATTGAAAAATTCTGATGGATTTCAGGTAAATGTTTTAAATTTTGGAGGAATAATTACCGAAATATTTGTAAAAGATAAAGACGGACAGCTTAAAAATGTTGTGTTAGGATATGAAAAATTTGAGGAATATATAGATAATCCTGCATATCCAGGTGCAATTATAGGAAGAACTGCTGGAAGGATAGGAAATGGAATTTTTTCAATTGATGGAATAATTTATGATTTAAATAAAAATAACGGAGAGAATTCATTACATGGTGGAAATAAAGGTCTGAATACTAAAATTTTTAATGTCAGGGAACTGGGAAATGGAATAGAACTATTATATAAGAGTCCTCACATGGAAGAAGAGTATCCAGGAAATGTAAACTTTGAAATATATTATCTAATAAATGAAAGTAACCATTTGACAATTGAATATAAAGCAGTTTCAGACAGAAAGACTTACATAAATTTAACGAATCACACATATTTTAATTTATCAGGAGATATGGAGAAAAACGGGGATGATCAGATATTGCAGATAGATTCGGATCAAGTATGTGAACTTTCGGAAAATATGATTCCTACAGGGAATTTTATAGATGTTTCAGATACTGTGTTTGATATGAGGAAAGGAAGAGTTATATCAGACGGGATAAATGAAGGGCATCCTCAATTTGCCATAACAAGGGCCTATGATCATCCTTTTGTGTTGAACAGAAGCGGAGTGAGAGGAGAACCTGAAGTTGTACTGTATTCTCCACATAGTGGAGTAGAAATGGAAGTCTGTACAACGGAAAGGGCAGCAGTTGTTTATACAGGTAACTATTTAGATGATGTTCCTGTTTTCGATAGCGGATATAATAAAATCCCTAAAAAAGAAAAGAATGAAAGATATCTGGGAGTAGCAATAGAAACACAGGATTTTCCAAATGGAGTTAATCAAAGAAAATTCAGGGTAAAATTACTAGAAAAGGGAAAAGAATATTATCAGAAAACAATATTTAAGTTTAATATAAAATAAAAATATTTGATGAAATAAAGAGAAAATTTATAAAAAATACTAGGAAGTGGTCAGATGGATATATTTTTGGAAATAGAAAAGCTTATTGAATATTCAATAAAAAATAAATTGGTAGACAGGGAAGACAGACTCCTTGTCACTAATCTTGTGCTAGAATGCTTGGAACTGGATACATATAGGGAGTTTTCCCCACAGGAAAAAGAAAATATAATAAAAGAAATAGAAAATGTGGATTATCCTTCAAAAATTCTTGATAATATTGTAGACTGGGTGGCAGAAAATGGAAAAATGAAGGAAACGACAGCTACTTTTAAGGATTTGCTGAATTCAAGAATAATGGGACAGATAGTTCCGAGAACATCACATATAAGGCGTGGATTCTGGAATGAATATGAAAATAACGGTATTGACAAGTCAACGCAATATTTTTACGAATTATCTAAAAAAAGCAACTATATAAGAACAGACAGGATAGCAAAAAATATACACTGGAATTATAAAAATAATTATGGAAGTCTTGAAATAACAATAAATCTTTCTAAACCTGAAAAAGATCCGAAGGAAATTGCGATGCAGAAAAATATTGTCTCCACAAACTATCCTAAATGCCTTTTGTGTAAGGAAAATGAAGGATATATGGGAAGGATAAATCATCCGGGAAGGCAGAACCATAGAACAGTAAAATTAAATCTGGCTGATGAAGACTGGTATTTCCAGTATTCACCTTATATATACTATAATGAGCATTGTATAGTGTTCTCAGGAGAACATCGTCCGATGAAGATAGACAGGAGAGGATTTGAAAGACTGTTTCAGTTTGTAGAAAAATTTCCGCATTATTTCATAGGTTCAAATGCAGATTTGCCAATAGTAGGAGGTTCTATTCTTTCGCATGATCATTTTCAGGGTGGAAGACATATTTTTCCAATGGAAATTGCAGGAATAAGAGAAAAAATAGAATTTAAGGGTTACGAAGATGTGGAATCAGGAATTGTGAACTGGCCAATGTCTGTAATAAGAATAAGAGGTGAAAAAGACAGGCTTGTAGAACTTTCAGATAAAATTCTGAATAAATGGATAAACTATAATGCTGAAAAACTTGATATATATTCACATACAAAAGGAGAAAGACATAATACTGTGACACCAATAGCAAGATTTAAAAAAGGAAAATATGAAATGGATCTTGTTTTAAGAAATAATCTTACAAATAATATTCATCCTCTGGGAATATTTCATCCGCATGAAGAGCATCATAATATAAAAAAGGAAAATATAGGGCTTATTGAAGTAATGGGACTCGCAGTTCTTCCAGGAAGGTTAAAGGAAGAAATGTCTGAAATAAGAAATTTATTACAGCAGATTAGAGAAACCCCAGAATTTAAGGAAACAGGAAGCTACAAAAAATGCTATGAGGAAATGGAACAGAATGAAGAACTGAAAAAACATGTAGAATGGCTAAAATACTATCTGGAAAAACATGATTTGAAAAAAATTGTGGAAAATGACATGGAGCTTTTTATAAAAAGTGCCATAGGAGAAACTTTTTCAAAAGTTCTGGAAAATTGTGGAGTATTTAAGAATAATGAAGATGGAGAAAAAGGTTTCAGAAAATTTATAAAAAAAATAAATGAAGAATAGAAATTAGTGTACAGCAAATAGATTTTTTTTGTAAATTTATTTTATAAAATTTAAAACAGCCGTTAATTAGGAAAAAATTATAAATATAATAAAATATAT
>CAJPML010000158.1 GCA_905371725.1 Leptotrichia sp. oral taxon 215 | reverse complement strand
TAAATATTTCTGCAATAATGGACAGGGAAATAGAGAATTATAAGGAAAAATAGAAAGGTAACAAATGAAAATAGAAAAAATTCTGGGATATGATGTTCACAGAAAAAAAGTAAAAAATATGAATTTGAGGATAAATCAGAATATGGAAGTTTATATTTCGGCACCTTTAAATCTACATAGCAGCTACATAGAAAATTTTATCCGTTCAAAGGAGGGCTGGATAAAAAAAGTTCTGAATAAGATAGAGGATGTAAAATTGCAACATAAGGAATACGAATATACAACTGGTGAAATACATAAATTAGTTGGTAAGGAATATTTTTTAAAAGTAAGAATGGGAAATATAAACAGAGTGAGCCTTAATAGGGAAACAAATGAAATACTGCTTGTGACAGATAGTGAAAATGTTGAAAATAGAAAAAAAATAATGGATAAATGGTATTTTGACTGTGCCAAAAAATTATTTCCTGATGTTGTGGATAAATGGCTTAAAATCCTTGGTGAAAGTATAGAACATCTGTCAATCAAGCCAATGAAGACAAGATGGGGATCATGCAACTATAATAAAAGATATATAAATCTTAATACAGAGCTTATAAAAAGAACACCATTTGAAATAGAATATGTTGTATTGCATGAACTGGCTCATCTGAAATATCCAAATCATGGAAAAGGATTTTATAATTACATTGAAAATTATATGCCAAACTATAAAAAGGCTGAAAAAATGTTAAATGCAAAACATTATTATTAGAAGTAGTTTAAGAAAAATTGTTTTTTGTTTAAGTATTAAGTACTATAATTAAGATAGATTTATTATAATCGCCTAATAAAAATTAGAAAAAGCTATCTCTAGAAAATTAATCTTGTGAGATAGCTTTTTAAAACTTTTAAATTAATATGTTATTCCACCTTTAAATTTACCTTCATATTCAATAGGTTCAGTTCCAGCTTTAAACAAAGCAGTTCTTTTATCTACACCATCTGCATCTAAAAGTCCTATTTTTAAATCAATATCTTTTAAAGTAAGATCTTTTCTTCTAATATAATCATCAATAAATTCAAAGAAACCAACATTATAATTTTCGATATTTACCACTGCCTGCATATAGTTTTTCCATATAGGTCCTGCAGCGGCTCCTCCTGTCATTCCTCCACCCATAGATTTGTTATCATCATTTCCAACATAAACTACTGTAGCAAGAGTAGGAGTATATCCTGTAAACCATGCAGAAACATAGTCACTTGTAGTTCCCGTCTTTCCAGCCATAGGAATAAGTTTTCCATTTTTAAATACTTTTGCACTTTGTCCTGTACCATAATTAACAGCGTTTTGAAGCATATATGTAAGTATAGCAACATCTTCAGGTTCAAATATTTTCTTTTTCTGAGGTTTTGCTTCGTAAATAATTTCTCCATATTTATTTTCAATTTTATAAATATATTGAGGAACTACTTGGAAACCTCCATTTGCAAGAGCTGCATAAAATAACGCCATATCAACAGGTTTTGTTGTTATGGAACCCAATGCAAGTGTCAAGTTTCTAGGGAAATTACCACCTGTAACTCCTGAATCACGCCATATCTTTTCAACTGAATCAATACCAACATGCTCCAGTAATTTTACAGGAATTATATTATTTGAAATTTCTAATGCCTTTGCCAAAGTCATACTGTCCCTAAATTTTCCATCATAGTTTTTTGGAGACCATCCTGGAGTGGTAAGGGGGGAGTCTTCCATTACACTACTCATATTCATATTTTTTTGCAGGGCGGCAAGGTAAATTAGTGGCTTAAATGATGATCCAGGCTGTCTAGCTGAACTCAAAGCCCTATTAAATTCACCTTTTTTGTAATTTTTACCTCCAACCATCGCTTTTACAAAACCATTACTTGGATCTATTGAAAATAAAGCTCCATTTAACTTTCCTCTTCTACGCATATTATAATTGCTGTTAAAAGCCTTGTAGGCTGCATTCTGCATATTAAGGTCAACTGTAGCATATATTTTGTATCCATCAAATATAAATTTCTGATCATCATCTGCCACATTAAGTATTTTTCTCACTTCGCTTAAAACAATAGTAGTAAATTCTGGAGCAATATTGGAAGTTGAAATTTGTTCTTCTTCGCTTTTATTTTTAATATTTCCATTTACAAACTTAATTTCTTCTGCTTTAGCTTCTTCATATTCCTGTTCTGTAATAAATCCAAAATTTCTCATTTGTGAAAGTACTATTTGTTCCCTCTCTACAGCATTTTCTATTTTTGAATATTTTGTAGGAGACTTAGGTAAACTTGCAAGTATAGCAGCCTGTGCTATTGTCAGATCTTTCGGTTCCCTATTGAAGTATTTTATTGAGGCATTTTTAATTCCATATGCCCCCTGCCCAAAATAAATTGTATTTAGATAATTTTCAAGTATTTCATCTTTTGTGTACTTTCTTTCAATCTCAATCGCCAAAATAGCTTCCTTCGCTTTTCTTATCCATGTACGTTCAGGAGTAAGAAAGGCATTTTTAGCAAGCTGTTGGGTAATTGTACTTCCACCTTCACGACGACGTCCTGTAAGTGTTAGGAACATTGCTCTCCCTGTACGGACAAAGTCAAATCCATGATGAGTCCTGAATTTTCTGTCTTCTATTGCAAGAAAAGCATCTTGAACATGTTTAGGAATATCATTTATACTGATTGGTGAACGATTTTCAACGATTATTGTATCCAGCTGATTTCCATTTATATCGTATATAACTGAAGGTGAAACAGGACTGTAACTTTCAATCAGTTCTGTGGGAGTTTCTTTTTTAATGCTGTAAATCATATATGAAAGTACTCCTACCCCAACTATCATAAAAAATACGAAAATTTTAAGAAAAAGAGAACGAAAACTTATCTTTTTTTTCTTTTTAATAATTTTCTTCCCTTGCTCAGTAGAGTTTTTATTATTTTTCATTTATACTGTTCATCTCCTTTTTAGCTTTTAATTGCCCACAAGCTGCAGCAATATCCTGACCTTTCGTTTCACGCAGTGTAACATTAACATTTTTTTCTTTAAGTAGGTTATAAAACTCTCTTTGTTTCTTCTTTGGTGGAGTTTTATAGATTTTTCCTGCAACTGGATTGTAAGGAATAAGATTTACGAGGCAGGAAAAAGAACGCAAGAAATTTATCAGCTCAAAGGCATCCTTAGTTTCACAGTTCATATCATCAATGAGAATATACTCAAATGTGATTCTGTTTTTTGATTTTTTCTGGTATTCCAGAAGGGTTTCCTTAAGTTCTTTTACATTCCACTTTTTATTTATAGGCATAATTTCTGTTCTAACATCATCTTTTACAGAATGAAGAGAAATAGCCAGATTAATTTGTGGCTCATCATTTGTAAATCTTTTAATTCCTGGAATTATACCACTTGTAGAAATAGTAAAGTTTCTTTTGGAAAAATTCTGTCCTTTGTCACAATTTAATATATTAATTGCCCCAATAACATTGTCATAATTCAGAAAAGGTTCTCCCATTCCCATGAAAACAACATTTCCGAGTTTTTCTCCTCTTTTAGATAGATAATTCTGTACATAGTAGAACTGTAGAAGAATTTCTGAAATATCGAGATTTCTTTCATAATTCATCATTGCTGTGGCACAGAAATCACATCCCAAAAGACATCCAATCTGTGAGGAAACACAAAGTGTGTGTCTATTTTTATGAGAAATAAGAACGCTTTCTATAAGTCTTTTATCTTTTAATTCAAAAAGAAATTTTTCTGTATTTTTATCATCGGAAATCTGATGTGTCCGATATTCCAGTTTAGGCAAATAGAATCGCTTTTTTAATATTTCCCTATCATTTTTTGAAATATTGGTAAATCTGTCAAAATCAAATATAAGTTTGTTATGAAGCCAATCAAAAACCTGTGCCGCATTAAATTTTTTCAAGCCTGTAATAACAAAAACCTCCTGTAACTTTTCAAGATTTAAGCTCAATATATCAATTTTATCATTTGTAATATTATTTGACATTTTTTATAGATTATACCTGAATATCAGGTACAATTAAAAACCTCCTTATTAAATTTGCTACCCCTATATAAT
>CAJPML010000157.1 GCA_905371725.1 Leptotrichia sp. oral taxon 215 | reverse complement strand
GAAAAAAAGAAAAAAGGCAAAGCTAAGAATAGTAAAAAAAATGTTAGTAAGAAAACAGGAAAAAAGGATAATGACTGGGAAAGAATTAAAAATACATATGGAGTTAAAAAATAATGAGAAGAAAAACGGTAGGAGAAATAATAGAGGGACTGACTGATGAAAAAATAAACTCAATAAATACAATAGCGATTGCAAGGATTGAAAAGGTGGATAATACAAAAATGATGTGTGACATCCAATTACTCGATATCCCAGAAGTAATGGGAAAAAGAGATGAAGTTCCAGTAATTGAGGATGTTCCTATAGCTCCAATATTCTGGGGAAAATCTTGTAAAGTAAATGCTCCTTTATCAAAAGGGGATAAAGTTATAGTTGGTTTCTGCCAGCACGAGACTTTTTTTGCAAGAAATTCAAACGATCCTATTGAGCCCGAATACGAAACAAAATTTGATATTAACAATGCAATTGTTATAGGACAGATAACGGCAGACAGTGAAAATAGTCCATATGGTAACGATTTTTATATCCTTTATGGTGGAAATGTCATAAGAATGAACTCAGGAGAGGTCGAAATAACAGCTCCTAGCATAAAACTTAATGGGAATACAACAATATCAGGAAGTTTGGATGTAGGAAAAGATATAACAACAAAGGCTGATTTAACAGCTGGTGGAAAATCCTTTTTGAAACATACAAATGGTGGAGTTCCTATAGATTAAAGGGGGGAATAAATGGAGTCGGTACAAAGCTGGCAGACAATAGAAAAAGATAGAATGATTGATGTTTCCTTAAAAAAGAATATTGATTTATCAAATCCTCTTGAAAAAATTCGTTTAAGATTGGAAAACAAGCTCAGATTATTTTCTGAGGAGTGGTTTTTGCATAAAAACGAAGGACTTTATTGGATAAAAAGAGCAGAAAATGCAGGACAGATAGGAGAAATGCTGCAAAAATTTAATATTGAATCTCAAATAAGAGAAACAATTTTATCTGATAAGGATGTAGATTCAATATTAAAGTTTAAAAGTAATTTTGTAAATTCAACAGGAAATTACACTTTTGAGGTTGAAATACTTCTAAAAACAGGGGAAATTTTAAATTTTTAGAAAGGAAGGGTTAATTGATGTTTGGAGTAACAGAAGAAGGGTTTAAAATAAAAGATTTCCAAAGCATTGTAAATGATATACAGGACAGATACAGAGTAAGATTGCAGGACAATAGCTATATTTTAGATTTTAATACTCCTGAAGGGATCCATTCTGAAGCAATAGCATATGAGTTAAAAGAAGTATGGGAAAACTTATTGGGATTAAATAATCAAATGAATATAGATACTGCAACTGGAGTATATCTGGATTATTTTGGAACTTTATTAAGAACTCCAAGAAGAACAGGAAGTTATGCAACAGGACAGGTAAAGATAATGGGAAATCAGAATTTAGCCATACCTTCACAGACAGTAATAAAATATGCAGAAAAAGAGTATGTCATTTTAAATAATGTTGTCCTTGATATTCCAGAAATAACAGGAGAATATTCAAAAACAGCGTTTATACAGGCAATAAATCTTGGAAGTGAATATAATATTTCAACAGATGTTGAATTTGAATTTGATTATCAGGGAATAAAAAAGATAACAAATGATACAGATATAACAGGTGGAGAAAACAGTGAACCTGACAGTATATATAGACCAAGATTGAAAAAACAGCAGATAACAAAGAAAACAGCCATACATGAAGCTCTGTATAATGGACTTATGGCATTAGAAAATGTTAAGGATTGTATAATTTTAGATCCTGAAACAAATCCATTAACTGATCCTGGGACAATAAAAGTATTTATTGATGGAACACCTAACGAAAATATTTTCAATACAATATTGGATTTGAAAGCTGATGGAATTCTAACTTTAAAAGACAGTAATGCTCAATCAATGGAAAAGGAACTTAAAAGGGATTCCTTTAAAAGAAAAATAATTTATAACTTGATTAAATACAATGGATTCAGAATAAAAGTTGAAGTGAAAAAGGTAAAGAATGAAGATGAAAAAGATAATCGTTGGACACCACAAATAAAACAGGAAATCTTAAAGTATATAAATAATTTAAAAAGTGGAGAAGGTATATCTTATGTTAAAGTTTATTCCGAAATTTTGGGTATTGATGACTTAAGGGAAATAAGTCTAAAAATGGGTACAGAAAATTCAAATGTTGCTGAATATAATTTTGATAAGGTATTTCCTATACCGATAGGGCAAAAATTCCAAATAAATGAGGAAAATATTGAGGTGCTTTATGTACAAGGATAGCAAAGAATACACGGATAAAGTAATAAGCAGATTTCCCCATATGTATCGTAGGGACAATGAAAGTAATAACTATTTTTTGCTTGAAATATATCTTGAAGAAATAAGACAGGCAAGTCAAAGCTTATATGAATTGCTTGAAAGTTTGAATATTTTAAAGGCGGAAGGTTATGTTTTAGATAAATTTGGAAATACTTTTAATCTGAAAAGAAAAAACAGGGAAAATGATAACATCTATAGGCAAAGAATATTAGCTGAACTTGCTTCACAAACTAAAAATGCTACTTTTGAAACTTTACTGAATGTATTGAAAATCATAGTAGAAGACATAGAACAGAATATATTTATATTTGAAGAAGGAGTAAGAAAAACTACTGGAAGTCATAATATAAATGGTTTAAATGTTTTTAAAGGAAGTTTTGGAAGCAATAATTTAATCAAAGAAAATTTCGAAACCAAAGGCGGAACTTTATATCTAATTCTGAATAAAAGACTTCCGAGTTATCTAAGAAACAGTATAAAAAACACTTTGCTTGATATAAGGGCAAAGGGGATTGAATTAACAATAGATTTTAAATATAAAGTACAGACCGCAAATTATATAAGCGGTGGTGCTTTTTTGGGAACAAAAAGGATATTACATATAACTGATAGTTTTTATGATGAAATATCTCAGATAAAGAACTATGAAACAAATCTAGCAAGAATAAACTTAATAACACAGGAGGGGGTAAGATAATGTTTAAAAAGATAAAAGATTGGCTCGGAGCTAACTTGGATGTGTACAAAGTAGAAAAAGCCGATGATGTAGGTGCGGGACTTACAAGACATAAATGGCAAGGGGAACAGACCGCAACGCAGATTGGAACTACTTTGACAGCTGATATTCTAAATAATTTCCAAAAGGGATTAATTCCTTTTGTTGAAACAGTCAGAACAACTGGAACAGATAAAGACATATATACAGTGTCTGTAAATGGATTAAAAGAGTTTGGACTGTTTGATGGATTGAAATTGTTATTGCAAATTGATAATGAAAATCAATACAACAATTCAGTAATAAATATTAATGATTCAGAATATCCATTATATTCAGTGAAAAATGGGGCTAATGAAACAGTAAAAAAAGGAAGTTTAAGAACGAAAGGATATTACTTTATTACTTATAATCAAAATGCTTTTTATTTGAATGCTGGAAATGTATTAGGAACAGAGACAGATACAGTACTTGAAGGGAAAAGACTTGCAGAAATTATTGGACTGGAATTTGGAGGAAATATTCAAGATGCAGGTGCAAAGACAACAGGGAAATTTTACTACGATAAAGCACTTAAATATTATTACGAGTGCATAGCAAATAACAACCTGACATACAATGACGGATCTAAATTCAGGGCTATATCTAACAAGCCGATTTTGGATAAAGTGGAAAATTTATTCAAAGTGGAAACTAAAAGAATTAACATTACAAACGGTTTTGTTAAATTTACAAAAACTGGAAATATTGTTAGTTGCTTTTTGCATTTAGCAAATGCTACCCAACCTTTTACTTTTAATAATGATACTCAATTGATTAATTATCCTGCCGAATTCATCCCAAATGTAGAATATTTTCACACAGAACACGTGATGATGGCACAGGAGCGTAACAACATAAATGGTACTGTACGTTTAATTCCGCGGGAATCAGGAATTAAAATTTGGGGGGCACAAGGTAAGCAATACTACGAGATAAAAGGGACATTTACTTATTGTGTTTAAATATTTGCTTGTTGATCATTTTTGCTACTGACTAAAA
>CAJPML010000156.1 GCA_905371725.1 Leptotrichia sp. oral taxon 215 | reverse complement strand
CTTTTTCCATTTATCTGTTTCATTAATAATCATCTCCTTTTATTCTATTATTTTTCCACTTTCAGATGTCTTAATAAATCATTTATTCTTGTTTGTTTTGATATTGGCATTGAATTTGCTATTTCACCAAATTCATAGTCAGTATTTTTTCTCTTATCTTCAAGTTTAAAAGCATAAGTTTTTTCATAGTTTTTTTCATTTTTTCTAATATTTTATCATTCACAGCTTTTATTATCAAATACTTATCTTCATAAAAACTTTTACTGTTTTTCCATTTACTGATTGTTCTCAGGAAATCTTCTGAAGTCATGGGCATCCCATTGGAATATTTAAGATTATCTCTTAAATAAAAAGTCATCTTTTTATAATCCTGTGAAATTTCCCATCTTTGTGCTAATCCCGCTACAATTTCACCTTTTTCGTTTTCTTTTGTCAGTCCTTCAAAAAGTAGCCTGTTTACTTCCGTATCAGCTTTTCCTTTTATAGTCATTCAAGATCTACATCTATAATTGGCTTTCAGCATTAACATATATAATCTTAAAAAAGGGAATTTCTATTGTATTGGTTTCCAGGTATATGCTATTTTTAATAATTCATCAATGTTGGATGTTTTTCCAATAATATCAATCAAATATACATTTCCATTATAATCGATATAATTTTTTCGAAAAGATATCCCGGTTGAATAATCAATAGATACTTGATAACCATTATAACCATTAATCTGAATTTTCGATAATTTAAGTTTTTCCTGCTCTTCCTCTGTTTTTGACATTTTGTTTAATGCTTCATTCGCCACTCCTTTGGCGTTCATATTTTCAACAGGTGTTAGATACAAAGTAATAGAGCTTTCATCATATCCAATATAAGTTATTTCTCCCTGACCTCCTGTATTTTCAAGCTGTTTCCATCCATTTCCAAGCGAAATATAACCTACTGTTCTGTTCCCAAATCTTGTTGCCTTTGCATCTGTTATCTGGTAATCCGTTTTTTCAATTTGTGATCCAGTTTGATTTTTATTATCATTCTGGGACTGTATACTTTCACCGTTTCTTTTATTCCGTTCAATATTTTCATTTGAATTTTTACCGTCAAAATCTGTATTTGAAATATTTCCACAAGACAGCATAATCATTCCTAAACTTATACTTAATAAAACTAATTTATGTTTTTTCATAACTTTCAACCTCTTTCTCAAATTTTAAAATATTGAATAATATCTATGCCTTTAAAGACATGGTATTATTAAAAGATTAAAATAAAATGAGAATTTTAACTTTTACTAGTTATATAATAATATCTCTATAACATTTGTCATATCTATGAAAAAGAAATTTTTATTCCATTCTGCATTATATGAAAAAGCCTATGCCACTCCTTTTGTGTTAATATGTATTCTCATAATTATGCATATTTTATCAGAAGTTATAATGTTTGGAACAGGAGGAATGTTAATTGAATATATTAGAAATAAAAAACGGCTCTATAATATGTGTAGAGATTGAAAAAAGGGAAGTATCGGCTATTTGCTTTTACTTCCCATAATAATTCCTTATTTTTCATATCTTGTCACAGAACCAGCTCATAAATATGAAGCTCTTTATCACTTATCAACTTAAAACCATTTCGAACTGCCAGTTTAATTGTCTTATTTTGTCTTGGATCACATTCAATAATTAGTGAATGAATCAATTTCTTTCTTGCAAAATTTATAAGTGATTTAGTAATTTCATCAGCTATCCCCTGATTCCAATATTCTTCACTTATTATCCACCCAATTTCATATCTTTTACTGTCATATTCGTGAAAAATAACATGTCCAATTAATTTATTATTATTTTTGTATTCTAATGCATATACTAGGGGCGAAGGAATCAATCCATTATTTTCTATAAAAATTTTTGTCTTCCCCTCTGTAAATGGCGGTTCAATATATTCCATTACTTTTGGACTGCTTAAAATGCAGTACAATGCATAAACATCACTTTCATTAAAATTTCTAATAAGACATCTTTGAGTTTCTATTCTCATAAGCTTCTCCTTAAGTAAAGTCATTTATGTAATTATTTACTTACCAGACATAAATTCTAAATTTGTCGTTCTGACATATACTTTTGTATTTCATCAGAAGTTAATTTTCTTACTTGTATATTAGCATATTCTCTATATTTTTTAACAATAAAAACAGGAGCCATTTTCTCACAAATCTTCATTTTATTCTTTTTTAAATATAACTGTAAATCTTTAACATCTGCAAAAATTTTATATAAAATCCTTCCTTTTTTACTTTTCAGTTCATAAATACCACAAGACTTTTTCATAGTGTAATCAGCAGTTCGCAAGTATAATTTTGCAATTTCTAATGACTTAAAAGGAAAGTTCCACCGTTGTAAACCTCGATTTGCATCATTTTCAATACAAATACAGCGACCACAAGTACCACAAATGTATTGGGTGTGATTTTTTAAACAGTCCAACGCATTTAAAAGTGGAGTTATCCTATTTTTATCAGCATAACACTCCCTACACATTTCAATCTCACATCCTTTCAAAGTCTCATTTAATTTTATTTATATATCTCCTTGTTTTATTATCTTTCATAATATTCATCAGGCACAGGTTATCCCTATTTCAATACTTATTTATCCTTTTACTTGACAAAGAGCTATTTTTCATAAATTACTCATCTTTTCTTCATTTTCTATAGATATTTTAAATAAGTAAATTTACGATAAATTGCAATAGTAAATGTCACTTTTTTCAAGCCTAAAGATTTCTTTAATTCCTTAATTATCTATTTAAATTATTGTATTCCCTTACAACTTCATTAAACACACGATATACATTTTCTGGTGTTCCCTCACTTACTTCGGCATAAAAACTGTTGCTTATTTCTCCACTTTCTCCTTTTTTCTTTGTTTCCATTCTGTTAATCAGACTTGCTGTCGATCCTTTAAATTCTGTCATTTTTCTTTTAAATGATGCTATTGCTACACTGTTTGTGTATCCTTCTTTTTTCAGTTCTTCCTCATTTGCCAGAATTTTTTCAGTCTCTTCGTACTGTTTTGAAATTTTATCTCTTAATTCCTTAAATTTTTCAACATTTCCATTAGTAAAATTAGATATATCCAATTTCTGATTATCTATTTCAGCAAGAAAATCTTCATTTAATTTCATCTGAAGTGCCAGGTTATATCTCACCATTTCTCCATTTTTCTTAAACTCTTCAATCGCCTGTACCTTATTTTCCTTGTCCTTTTTCTCCATAGCCTTTTTAAAAGCTGATGTAGTTTCACTATATTTTTTCACTACAGCAAGGAATTTTGTATGTAGTTCCTGTGCCTTGGCATAATTATCCGAAACAAAATCCTTTCCTTCATAATAACTTTCCATAGCTTCTGCCAGTGTTTTAAGTTCCTCTATATATGGAAGCATATCTTTTGCAGCTTTGTCCAGTTCATCCATTTTTACTTTTGAGGAAAGGTTCTGTTTTACATTATCAATTGTACTTTGATTGACATGCATTACCGGAAATGATCCTTTAACTTTACGAACTTTTTCTTCATTTCCTGCTTCTTCAAAATATCTTATAATTCTGCCATCCATATTTCCCAAATTATTATAGACTTCCACATATCTGTTATATTTTTCCACTTCTTCTTTCTTTTTCTCAATTTCATTCATAACATCCTGTTTATCTTTTGTTGCAACATTTTTTTCTTTATTTGTTTTATCATTATTCCCACTTTTTCCACAGGAAAAGATTACAAACAATAGTAATAATGCCCCTATTTTTCTCATTATTTCCTTGTATGATAAATATATAAAATATTTACCTATACAACCTCCTTTCATAGTTTATTTTATTTATTATTTCTTGTATAATTTATTTATACTGTGGACTTTTTATTTTTTCTTAAAGAGCTTCTGCTACTTTTTTTAGGAGACTACTGCCACACTCTTTTAACTCATATACTTATAGTTGGATAAGTCTTTAAACTTTCATATATCGCAAGAATGTATTGTTTTTTTAGATGTGGACTCCACAGTTATTATTTTTTAATGCTGAAAATCTTATTATCGGAATGGAATCAACTTCCCATTATGGAGAA
>CAJPML010000155.1 GCA_905371725.1 Leptotrichia sp. oral taxon 215 | reverse complement strand
CTTTTCCCTTTTCTGAAATATTGCTTATTTCTTCTGGTTTATAGAGATGATGGTCTTCAAATTCAACTTTTTCTATCTTAGAAGGTTTCAGCCTTTTTACAGTTTCATAAAAGATTTTAGGATTGGCAATTGATGAAAAAATGAGTATTTTCTTATCTTCTACTATATTAAGCTCCTTTTCTTCTCCATTCATATTGTAAAAATTTTCTTCATAAAAAGTTGCAACCGATATTTTTTTTTCATATTTTACTAATTCTTGTCTTATTTTTTCAAGCGACTCACTATCTACATAATTACTTTTAGTTATTATCAGTTCATCTGCTCTGTTTAAGGATTTTAATGATTCCCTCAATCTTCCCTTTGGAAGATATTCATTTCCGCCAAAAGGATTTGTAGCATCTATAAGTATGATATTTTCATCTTTTTTCAGTTTCCTATGCTGAAATCCATCATCCATAATTATAATATCAACCTTACACACATCACGCAGATAAACTGCTCCTTTGTATCTGTCCTTTGACACTACAACAGGGACTTTAAGATTTAAGGCATGAAGAAACGCTTCATCTCCTGACTCGACAGATGTCGCCAGTATTTCTTTATTATTTCTCACTAGCAGCAGGTCTTCTTTTCTCTTTCCTCTGTATCCTCTGCTCAGAATTCCTACTTTTTTACCTTCATTCAAATATTTTTTTACAAAATACTGAACAGCAGGAGTTTTTCCTGTACCGCCTGCAACAACATTGCCTATACATATTACTTCTACATTTTCTGCTTTTCTGGATTTCAATATATTCAAGTCATACATCTTATTTCTTATAAAAATTACCGAGCCATAAATAAGTGATAGTATTTTCAACAATATCTGCATCTAATTCTCACCTCTGTTTTCAGATAAATTTTTATAAATTTCCTCAAGTCTTCTAAACCTGTTTTTTATTCCTGATTTTGAAATTGACATTAGATCAGCAAGTTCCTGTAATGACATTTCTTCATTTTTAAGACGGTTGACTGCTGTTTCCCTCAATACTTCCGACAGTTCTCCCAGTCCAATTTCTTCATCTATTTTATTTATTATCCTTATCTGTTTTTCTGCAGCCGACAGTTTTTTAGTCTCATTTGCAATTTCCCAGTTCATATTTCTATTGATTTTATTTCTTATTTCTTTATTAATAGTTACTTCTTCAAACTCAAAGAAAGAAGTTAAACCGCCGATTAGAAATATAATATCCAGTATGTCTTCAGAATTTCTGAGATACACAAGACTTTTATTCTTTTTCTCTGTCTGAAAGACTCTCTTTCCCATATTTTTAAAAAGATAATAAAGATAAGTTGCCGCATCTTCCGTATCTATAAAGAAATCCAGAGCATAACCTTTTTCAGGAGATTTCACATACCCACAGCAGAGAAAAAATCCTCTTATTATTCCAGCAAGCTCCTTCTCTGATTTTTCTGTGAAAAAGCTCTTATATGAAAACAGTTTTTTTATGAATTCCCTATATTCCTTTTCTTCAGTTGCCATTAAAAGGACTTCATATATTTTATGAGTTCCCAGTCTTTTGCTCATAAGATATTTCAGCTGTATATCAAGATCGGTTACAGCCTTCAATCCTGAATACACTCTTCTTGCTAACGATATGTTTTCTGTACTGAAATGTATTCCTTTTTCAGTTATTACATCTTTAGCAATAAAAATTCCAAAAAGTTCGGCAAGAATTTCCTCTCTGTCTGTAACTGATTTACCAAAAATCTCTCTTTTCAAATCCACTGAATAGGACATTTTGCCTCCCTTCCTGAAAAATTTCATTGATATTATATTTTTTTTAAAATATCCTGTTTTGATAATTTATTTAATTTTATCTTATTGGATTTCCCATTCCATCATAATATGTCCAGTTTCCTACTTTTTTTCCTTTTTCCAGTTTCCCTTCAAATCTTAATGTTCCATTTTGGTCATATCCTTTTACTGTTCCATCCTTGTCATTCATGTTTCCTTCATAGAAAATTACACCTGTATCATAATATACTGTCATTTTCCCATCAACTATATCGTAACTGTAGTTTATGACTGATTTTTTCTGTCCATTTTCATACCATTCAGTAAATACTCCCTGTCTATGTCCTTCCATATAATCTCCTGAAAGCTTTTTTCTTCCTGAGGAATAGTAACTGATCCAGTTTCCTTCTTTTTTTCCATTCACATAATTTCCAACTGTCTCTTCTACTCCTGTTTTTGTATAATAGTTTACAAATTTACCATTTAACTGACCATTTTTATATGTATGTTTTTTCCAGAGATATCCTTCTTCAGTGTAAGTTCTCCATTCACCTTCCTTTTTACCATTTTCATATCTACCTGTCAGGAAGGTATTTCCATTTGCATAATACTCGTCATATTTACCGTCTATAAGTCCTCCGTTTACTTTTGTTACAAGAACTCTTCCACCTCCATCAGTTATTCTTAAATCTTCTGAACCTGTAATTACTTCTACGCCATTTTCTCTTTTTACACTTATATTGTCACTTAAGCCTCTGTCATAATTTAATAATTCTATTTTCCCATTATTTATTCTATAATTACCTACACTAATACTTTTACCATATACTGCAAATGATAGAAAAAACATCAATGTTATTAATAAACTCTTTATCTTTTTCATTATTCTTCTCCTTATATTTATAATTTATCTCTTACATTATAGCAAATTTTTTTGTTTTTTTAAACTGTGAATTTATCCATTCATTATATTTATTTTGTGAAAAGTAAACATTAACAAAATATATTAAATATTATTTTATTTCTATTTTTTAAAAAAAATTGTTGCTTTTTAATAAGAAATTGTTGTATAAAATATGTGTGGGGAGTTCTCAGTTTGATTGAGAAAAATTTAAAATTTAGAGAGGAGAAAGATTATGTCAAAAGAAACACTAAATCCTTTTGAGATTGCTCAAAAGCAAGTAAAATCAGCTTGTGATAAATTAAATGCAGATCCGGCTGTGTATGAAATTTTAAAAAATCCTATGAGAGTGATGGAAGTCTCTTTTCCAGTTAAAATGGATGACGGTACTGTTAAAACATTTACAGGATACCGTTCCCAGCATAACAATGCCGTAGGACCTTTTAAAGGGGGAATAAGATTCCATCCAGGAGTAACAGCAGATGAAGTTAAGGCTCTGTCCACATGGATGACTTTTAAATGTTCCGTTGCCGGAATACCTTATGGTGGAGGTAAAGGGGGAATTACCTTGGATCCTAAAGATTATTCTGCTACTGAACTTGAAAGAATTTCCAGAGCTTATGCCGAAGCAATTGCTCCGTTAATTGGTGAAAAGATTGACATACCTGCTCCAGATGTAAATACAAATGGACAAATAATGTCATGGATGGTAGATACTTATGAAAAAATAGCTAAAAAATCTGCTCCTGGTACATTTACAGGAAAGCCTCTTGAATTTGGAGGATCACTTGCAAGAACAGAAGCTACAGGATATGGGGTAAATCTAGCTGCAAAACTCGCTCTTGAAAAACTCGGACAGGACATAAAAGGGGCCACTTATGCTGTACAGGGATTTGGAAATGTTGGTTATTATACTGCCTATTATGCTTATAAAGCAGGGGCAAAAGTTGTAGCAATTTCAAATGTTGATACTGCTGTCTACAATGAAAATGGACTGGATATGGAAAAAATAATTAATGAAGTTGGTTCTAACGGTGTTATTGCTGATGGTGTTTATGGTAAGAAAATAACTAATCAGGAACTTCTTGAACTTGAAGTTGATGTTTTAGCTCCTTGTGCTCTGGAAAATCAGATTACTTCTGAAAATGCAGACAGAATCAAGGCAAAAATAATAGCTGAAGGTGCAAACGGACCTACTACTCCTGAAGCTGACGAAATTTTAAATAAGAAAGGAATAACTATTATTCCTGATATACTTGCAAATGCAGGTGGAGTTGTAGTTTCATACTTTGAATGGGTACAGAATCTTCAAGGATATTACTGGAGTTTTGAAGAAGTTCAGGAAAAGGAAACAGGTGTACTGACAAATTCATTTAATGATATATGGAATTTAGCAAAAGAATACAATGTTGATATAAGAACTGCTTCTTATATGAC
>CAJPML010000154.1 GCA_905371725.1 Leptotrichia sp. oral taxon 215 | reverse complement strand
TATGTATAAAGTGCTTTATGTAAGTGACGGAGATACAATTGCAGTAAAAAAGACAGAAAATAATAAGGAAACAGGAAATCTGATAAAAGTCAGATTATACGGAATTGATGCACCTGAGCTGAATCAGGATTACGGATATGCAAGCAAGGAATTTCTGATAAAGCTTATACGTGGAAAAACAGTCAGAATAGAAGGAAATAAAAACGACAGATATGGAAGATTACTAGGAACGATTTACTATAACAATGAGAATATAAACGAAAGAATGGTTGCTACAGGAAATGCATGGTGGTATGAAAAATATGACAAGAAAAACACAAAACTTAAACAGCTTCAGGAAAATGCACAGAAAAATAAGTTTGGACTTTTTGGAAGAAAAGGATATGTTGCGCCATGGGAATTTAGAAAAATGAAGAGAAATAGAAAATAGGTGGTAAAAATATCTTTTATTCTTTAGTCAAACGTGCTAAAATGATATAAAAATGAGTTATTAATATGGAGAAAAAATGTTTATAGATGAAAGCGTAATTACTGTCATTTCAGGAAACGGCGGTGATGGAGCGGCAACCTTCAGGAGAGAGAAATTTGTCCAGTTTGGAGGACCTGACGGAGGAGATGGTGGAAAAGGTGGAGATGTAGTTTTTATTGCAGATCCTAATATAAATACACTTGTAGATTTTAAAAGCAGTAAAAAATTTCAGGCAGGAAACGGAGAAAAGGGAAGTGCTGCCCGTTGTAAGGGAAAATCAGGAGAAGACCTGATAATAAAAGTTCCTGTAGGGACTATGATAAGGGATTTTGAGACAAACAGACTTTTACTTGATTTAGATAATCCAAATGAAAGAGTTATATTTTTAAAAGGCGGAGACGGTGGAAGAGGTAACATACACTTCAAGTCTTCTGTAAGAAAGGCACCTAGAATCGCTGAAAGCGGCAGGGAAGGTGTTGAACTGAAAATAAAGCTGGAGCTTAAACTGCTTGCTGATGTGGCTCTTGTAGGCTACCCAAGTGTCGGGAAATCAAGTTTTATTAATAAAGTATCGGCGGCAAATTCAAAGGTTGCAAGCTATCATTTTACAACGCTTAAACCTAAATTAGGTGTAGTCAGAATGGGAGATGAGGAGAGCTTTGTAATAGCTGATGTTCCTGGACTGATAGAAGGAGCCCATGAAGGTGTGGGTCTAGGTGACAGATTTCTGAAACATATAGAAAGATGTAAGCTGATAATCCACATTGTTGATATATCCGGAATAGACGGAAGGGAGCCTGAAGAGGATTTCCTGAAGATTAACAGGGAGCTCAGAAATTATAGTGAAAAGCTATCAAATAAAATACAGATAGTGGCTGCAAATAAAATTGACATGCTTTATGATGAAGAAAAGTATGATAAATTTGAAAAATTTGTAAAGGAACAGGGAATAGAATATGTATATCCTATCTCAGTAATTGCAAATGAAGGTATAAAACCTGTCCTGAAAAAGGCATGGGAACTTATTCAGGAAATTCCTCGTGAAGAACTGGAAGAAGAATATTCAGTTGAAGAGCTGTTAAGGGAAAATAGTAAAAAAGAACCTTGGATTATAAAGAAACTGGAAGATCATGTATTTGAAGTTGATGGAAGAATAGTTGACGATGTACTTAGAAAATATGTTTTTACCGGAGATGATGGTATCATAAACTTCTTGCAGATGATGAGAAATTTGGGAATGGAAGTGGAACTGGAAAATGCCGGAGTGGAAGAGGGAGACTTAATAATAATAGCGGGATATGAGTTTGAATATGTCATATAATTTAAAAGGCCTTGTAATAAGCGGGCCTACTGGTGTAGGAAAAACAGATATGTCAATAAAGCTGGCAAAATCACTTGACAGTGAAATTATTTCGGCAGATTCTTCGCAGATTTACAGATATATGGATATAGGAACTGCAAAAATTACAAATGAGGAAATGCAGGGAATTAAACATTACATGATTGATATTATAGAACCAGGAGAAGACTATTCTGTTGGAGATTTTGAAATACAGGTGAACGGTATTCTTAAAGAAAAGGAAAAAAAATGTGAGAATATTCTTCTTGTAGGAGGTACAGGTCTTTATATAAAGGCTATAACAGATGGTTTTTCAAATCTTCCTTCAAAGGATGAAAAGCTGAGAAATGAACTTGAGGGAAAAGAATTTGAAGAGCTTAGGGAAATCCTGAAAAAAGTTGATGAAAAGGCCTACGGTGAAATAGACATCTGTAATAAGTTAAGGCTTGTGAGGGCAATTGAGGTCTGTATTCTTACAGGCGGTAAATTCAGTGAGCTGAAAACTGAAAATGTAAAAAATAATAATTACAGTTTCATGAAGGTATTTCTGACAAGAAACAGGGAAGAAATCTATGAGAGAATAAATAAAAGAGTTGACATTATGATCTCTCAGGGGTTGGAAGATGAAGCAAGGAAAATATATGATAAATATGCAAATTTACGTTATAAAATATCTTCGATAGGCTATAAGGAATTTTTTAAATATTTTGATGGGGAAAATTCCTTATATGAAACAATTGAGGAAATAAAAAGGGAAAGCAGAAGGTATGCCAAAAGGCAGATGACATGGTTTAGAAAAGAAAAGGACTATATCATTTACAATTTATCTGAACAGAATGAAAATGATGTTATGAAAGATATAATTGGGAGATGGAATAAATTTTAAAAATTAGTAAAAATAGGAGAAGAAAGATGAAAAGATTACTGGAATATATGTCTGAGGACAGAATAATACTTGATTTGAAATCAAAGGAAAAGGAAGAAGTTTTTGAAGAGATGGCACCTCTTTTTGTAGCAGATAATATAATAGATGCTGAAGAGCTGGAGGAATACATTGAGGGGCTAAAGGAAAGGGAAAAACTTACTGCAACAGGAATGCAGGATGGAATAGCAGTTCCGCATGCAAAATCTCCAAGTGTTCATAAAATTGCACTGGCATTAGGAATTTCGAAGGAAGGAATAAATTTTGAAAGTATGGATGGTGAGCCTTCAAAATATATATTTATGATAGCGGCACCTAAAGGAACAAAACAGGAGCATCTGGATCTTCTAGCAATGATTTCGGAACTGTCTTATTCTGAAGAAGTTCTGGAAAAACTGGGAAAAGCACAGACAAAGTCAGAAGTGATTGAAATATTGGACAATTTTGAGGAGGAATAGTATGGTAAGAAAAATAAATAATCATAATAAGAATAAAGAAAAAAAATTAATGGAGAAGGAAGAGAAAAAAAAGGCACAGGAAGAAAAAACTGAAGAAAAAAAGCCTTTTTTTAACTGGAAATCAATGCTTGTTGTTCTTGCGGGAGCAACTTTTGCAGTAACACTGTTTCCTTTTATGCTTTCATTCATAGGAGTTCCCGTACATATAGGTTCTGTTATTGGAAATACGTTTATAACAAGCTTTGCATGTGCATGGACAAGATTCTTTGTAGATAATAAAAAAGGATTTTGCAAGGAATTCTGGCAGCAATATGCAGTTTTTGCGATTATTTTTGGATGTATTTCATACTTCCTGATTTATAGAAGAGCAGTAAAATAAAATATGACAGGAGAGGATAAAAATGAAAAAAACTATGGTTGTGTTGGCTCATCCGGATATGGAGAATTCAGCAGTGAATAAAAAATGGATAGAAGAGCTCCAAAAATGCAGTGATAAAATTCTTATCCATGATCTTCATAAGGAATATCCTAATTGTATTTTTAATGTTGACAAAGAACATGAACTTCTGGAAAATGTTGATAATGTTATTTTTCAATTTCCATTATACTGGTACAGCAGTCCTCCAATATTGAAAAAATGGCTTGATGATGTTCTTTTATATGGATGGGCCTATGGAGATGATGAAACGGCCAATTATAAGATGAAAGGTAAAAAAATAGGATTAGCGGTTACTGTAGGAGGACCGGAAGAAAGTTATTCAAAAAATGGGAGTATCGGATTTTCAATGGATGAAGTGCTAATTCCTTTCAAGGCAACAATAAAATACATAGGCGGAATTGAAGTTCCAAGTTTTATTTTTTATGATGCTGTTCCTGAAATTGGTAATGAAAAAATAAATGAAAGTGCAAAAAAATATTCAGATTATGTATTAAATTTTTAATGCGAAATAAGAGATAGAATAG
>CAJPML010000153.1 GCA_905371725.1 Leptotrichia sp. oral taxon 215 | reverse complement strand
CTATTTCACTTTCTTCATTTTCTATCTGTTTAATCATATTTACATTTGATATTTCTGTAAACCTTTTGCTTATTTTATTTGATGTTGTTGTTATTTCCTTAACATCCTTTGTTACTTTTTCTATATCCTTTTCCAGTGCTTTCCATCTTTTTTCATATCTTCCAAACTCTTCATGAAGTTTTCCAAGTTCTTCCTGAATTACACTGGCGTATTTTTCCCTTTCTATATTTGTAAGTATCATCTGTATTGTTGTCAGTACAGAAACCAGTGTTGTTGGGGAAGCTATTCTGACATTTTTCCTGTAGGCATAATCAATAACATCTGTATGATATGCATTAATTTCTGCAAATATTGCTTCAGCAGGCAGAAACATTATAGCCTGGTCACTTGTTTCATTTCTGATTATGTACTTTTCAGAAATGTCATCAATATGTTTTTTCAGATTCCCGACAAATTCTTTTCTTGCATTTATTCTTTCTTCGTTTGTCAGCTCAGAATCATACATTTTACGATAATTTTCCAGAGGAAATTTTGAATCAATAGCAATGTTTCCTATTGGTTCAGGTGTAAAAAGCATTGCGTCAACCATTGTATTGTTTGAAAGTTTATACTGTTTCTGATATGTCCTGTCATTTTTTTCTCCAAAAACTGATGCCAGTATCTGATAAAGCTGAACTTCTCCAAATATCCCCCTGCTTTTCTTATCTGTAAGAATGTCCTGCAGTGAAACAACATTGCTTGAAAGAGCTTCTATCTTTTTCTGTGCTTCGTCAATCTTTCCAAGTCTTTCAAGAACACTTCCAAAGGTTTTTGTCGTTTCTTCAAATCCTTTTGCAAGCCTTTCTTCAACTTTGGCATTCATAAGATCGAGCCTTCCCTCTATTTTTCTGTTCAGCGCTTCAAAATCATCATTTACACTCTTTTTAAATTCATCCTTGAATCTGTTTATATTTAATGTCAGTCCCTGATTATTTTCATTCATTACAACTCCAATTTTCTGGATGAAATCATTAAACTTCATTAACAGCTTTTCATTATTTCCTGATAGTGCATTATTAAGTTCACCTATTCCCTGCAATAAATTATTTTTGATATTCAGTGTTGTTGTTTTTTCAATTTCTAAAAGCCTTCTTGCATTTTCATTTATACTTTTTTCTGTACCTGATGTAAATTCCTTTATCATCAGCTGCTCCATTTCTTCTTTAAGATAGAGCAGTTCTAGCTGCTGCTGTTTTCTTATTTTAAAAAGCTGAAACAGTATAAGTACAGTTATTATAAGCAGTACAGATACCATTATTACAATTAATATTTCCATTTTTCTCCTCATCTTATATATTTTTTAATAAAGTATTATTTTCAAGTAAAAGATTTTTTCTTATTTTTTCCAGAAGTTCCCTGTCTTCTTCCTGAAGATTATCAAAAATATCTTCATACCGTTCTTCATTTTTTCCTTCAAACCTGTTTATAAAATATTTCACAGTAAACACTTCCGGATCACAGGCAATCTGATACCCGCTTTCTCCATTCCTGTCTGCCAGAATTTCATTGATAAATCCTATTTTTTCAAGTTCTGAAAGAATATCCTTCATAAATAGGTTTTCCATATTCAGTTTTTTTGACAGTTCCATATATGTGTATGGAGTTTCATTTTTCTTAAACCTCTTTATTATCAGCACAAGAATAAGTATTCCTGCTTCTTTTCTAAGTTTTATAGGCATTTCCACTCTTTCATTGTATAAAAATTCATCAGATGTCTGAATTGAAAAGGCTATTTGTGCCCCTAACAGTATAGTTACCCATATATACTGAACCCATACAAGAAAAATCGGGATAAATGCCAAACTTCCATATATTGCATTATATTTTGTTATAAACGACTGCAAAAATACGAATGCCGCCTTCAGAATAAAACATAGCAGTGCAGTTACCACTCCAGAAATAAATGCCGGCTTTAATTTTACATTTGTATTTGGAATAAGATAAAAAAGCAGTGTAAACAGGAGAATATAGAATGAAGGACCTATCAGTTTTACAAACAGCCCTATCACGAGGGTTTTTCCCAAAAGAAGTTCTCCTGCTTTTTCTATTACATATGAATTTGTTGCTATAATTACTATAAAGAATATAGGCCCGATAAATATGATGGCAATGTAATCTATTATTCTTCTTGTAAAAGATCTGTTTTTGTTTACATGCCATATTTTATTGAATGAATCTTCCAGAACCATCAGAACCTTTATAGCAGAATTAATCAGAATAACTACACCCACACCTGTCAATATACTTCCTTCAGTAGAAACCAGGAGTTTATTTGCAACATCCAGAACAGTTCTCACCATCCCTTCATTTTGAGGAACTATCTCAAAAATTTTTCTGATAAACAGCCTGTCAAGCCCAAAACCTTTTGTTATTCCAAGTATTAAAGCTACAATTGGAAAAATGGCAAGCATCGAAAAATAAGTCAGGGAAGTTGACAGCATCTGTGTTTCTCCATCACTGTAATTACGATATATGAGATTTATCATCTGTGCCGCTTCCTTGAATCTTTTTTTCAGATTTTCCCTGTTTATTTTTGACAATATACCTGAAATACTGAATTTTCTTTTCATACTTTCACTCATTCCTTTCAGCGTTTACTGATTAAAATATACACTCCGGCTTATCGGAATATTTTTAATTTTTTCCTGTTCCTTATCCCATATTGAAGAATTCCTTTTCTTCAAATATTTCTGTCATAAGCTCATCATAATTTTCAATTTTTGCCTCTTCTGCCAGAACATCTTCAAGCTTCGGATTTGTAACAGGATGTTTTGGAGCAAATATTACGCATGAATCTTCAAACGGCTCTATAGATTTTTCATATGTTCCTATTTCCTTTGCAATATCTATTATTTCAGTCTTATCCATTCCTATAAGAGGTCTGAATACCGGAAGTCTTTCCATTGAAGCATTTGTACATGTAAGTCCCCCCATTGTCTGGGATGCAACCTGCCCTAAACTTTCTCCTGTTATAAGTGCCTGATAATTCATTGTTTCGCTTAATCTTTCAGCAAGTCTCATCATTACTCTTCTAGTAAGAATTGTAGCCAGTTCCTTTTTAGTTTTTGAATTTATTGCTTCCTGTATTTTCAGTATATTCATTGAGTAAAGTCTTGTCTTTCCTGTGTAAATTGACAGTATATCTGTCAGTTCCTTTATCTTTTCAAGAGCCTGTCTGCTTGTAAAGGGAAAACTGTGGAATGTTACAAAATTTATACGTATTCCTCTTTTTGCCATCATAAATGAAGCAACAGGACTATCAATTCCTCCTGAAAGCAGCACCAGTCCTTTTCCTGTCGAACCGATTGGCAACCCTCCATAAGTTTTTATCCTTTCAGTATACACATACACATTCTTTCTTATATCAACATTTATCTGAACATCGGGATCCTTCATCTGAACCTTTTCAAAAGAACTGTTTATAAGAACATGTGCTCCCAGCTCCCTTGCATAATCCATCGACTTTTTCTCAAATCCCTTATTACTTCTGTTTACCGCTATCTTAAAAGTTCTCGCTCCCTGTTCATAGGCATAATTTGCCACTTCCAGTATTTTCGCCTTGATTTCTTCATCTTCCCTGTTTACTCTTGCTGAAGGATTTAATCCTATAACTCCAAATATTTTTTTCAGTTTTTCAATAACTTCATCCATATCATTACTATCTACCATTACATGCAATTTTGACAAATCATCGACTAGTTCATGGCTATATCCGTTTAAAGACTTATGTATTCTATTTCTAAGCATTCTTTCAAACTGTCCCCTGTTTTTACCTTTCAGCGACAGTTCTCCATATGAAAGTCCTACTGAATTTAAGAGAGATTTATTCATATAATTCATCTTTCTGTTCCTTTCCTGTTTATTCTTTAATATTTTATCTCATTTTTCTTATCTGTTCCACACTTTTTTTCAAAACTTCGACTGTCTTATCTATTTCCTCCGGAGTATTTTCTGAAGAAAAACTGAATCTTATCGCTCCGTCAAGTTCCTCCTGATTCAGTCCCATAACTGTAAGAATTCTGCTGTTCCCTTTTTTAGATGAACATGCTGACCCTGTCGAGACATAAATTCCATTCATTCCTAAAAAATGTGTAAGAACTTCGCCTTTAGTCCCTTTAAATGATACATTAAGAACTTTAGGAC
>CAJPML010000152.1 GCA_905371725.1 Leptotrichia sp. oral taxon 215 | reverse complement strand
CCGTTATAAAGAGTTAGAATAGTCATTCCAAATCCATATACAATATAAATAACTTGGATTATTGAGATAATAATATTTATTATCTGGCTTATTCTTAATCGGTAGTAATTCAAGAAGAAAGGAATATAATGAAAAAATTATTGTTTATATTACTGATATTTTTATCCTGCAATAATACAAACAGTGATATCAGGGAAAAAGAATATTTTTATAAAATACAGGAGAAGTATGTTAAATCAGATGAAGAAAAGGAATTTTCAGAACTGCTGGATTTTTATAATGTCTATAAACAGAAGGAAATCAAGGAAGCAAAAGAAAAGCTTGAAGAGTTTTATAGGCAGAATAAAGATATGGATGCACTACAATATATGCTGAAAAATAGCGATATAACAGACAACAGTTATTATCTGGCAACTATTTATGAAGATTGTGAAAATTCCAAATGTCTTGAAAGGCTGTTAAAGTTTTATAATTCTGCATATGAGCTGACAAAGGATATCGAAAGATTTTCTTCTGTCCTAGATTTCGGAAGTGAAGTTCTTGGAAAGGAAAAATATGAGTCGCTGGAAAAATTTTCAATTGATAATAACTCGTTATATGCCATAAATATTAAGAAAACAAGGGAAAACATGATTGAAGAAGAATATGAAAACCCAAAAATAAGGATAAAGAATAAGGAATATATTATCTTACAGGAAAAGGAAATAAATTTAGTAAAAGAAAATCAGAAGATAAAATTTTTTCTTATAAGCAGTACTGTTGAAGGTGGAGGGATTGAATCCTATCTGTATTTCAAAAATAAAGGAAGGGAATATCTGACAAAGCTTGAAATACATACAGTAGGGTTTCCATATAATATTGAGCTGAAAGATTTGAATGGAGACGGTCAGGAAGAAATAATAATTGAAAATTTAAAAGATGGAATATTTATGTCTTTAAATAAACTCTATGTATTTAAAGTTACTGAAAATGGTATGGAAAAAAAGCTGAACACGTATGACATAGACTTAAAGAAATATTTTGATTATAAAATGAATATCAAGAATATGGTAATTACTGTGAAGGATGACTTTGGATACAGGAAAGATACAGAGTATAAATTACCTGATAGAATAGAGACGAGATTTTTCGGAGCTTTTGATGGAGTAATACAAGGAGTAGTTAAAGATAAAATTATAATGAGAGTAATTAATTTTCAAAATTATGAAATAGTTTTTGACAAGGATTTAAATTATAAGCTGAAAGCCATCACTCCAGAAAATAATCCGCTTAACCTATCGGTTAATTATGGACTTTATGAGCAGGCAAAATAATAAAGTGCAATAAACCGATTATTTAAATAATAATTATAAAAAACACATCTGCCCCGAGATATATCCCTTATCAGATGTGTTTTTACTCTCCACATTTATATTTTAAACATTTTAAACTAATTATTTTGAATCCTTTGTCAAAATACGATTGTCGTCTATAAGCTGTTCAGCAACCCATTCGGCAACTTTTCCTGTAATTTTAACACAGTGGCACTTTCTTTCAGGGCTTTTGAAATCATCCCCTCTCCATTGTCTTGTCATGACACGGCAGCAACATGAACCATACTCTTTTATGATATGGTCGTGAAGCCCTTTAGACATTTCAAACATTTTTTCCTGCATCGCTTCTCCCTGAGTTCTTCCATAAACGATTCCTAATGCCATCTGTCCTCCAGAAACAGCTCCACAAAGACATCCGGCTTTTCCCATTCCTATAGGAAATCCACTTGCCATTTTAACAACTTCAGGTGCATATGGCTGTCCAAGATAATTATTTATTACTGTAACAACTGCCTCACTGCAGAAAAAAGTTCCGTCATCATAAAGATTTTCTGCTTCTTTCTTTACCATTTCCACGATTTCTTCTTTTGTGTATTGTGTTGTATCAATTTTATCCATTGCCCTCTCCTCCAATATGATATAATTAAAAAATAAATTTTTCTCTTTATACTATACCATATAAAACCAATATGTGGAAGAAGGAAAAACAAATACAGTATTTGAAATTTGAATATACATAATAAATGTTATTTAATAAAATTCATTCAAAATAATAGGAAAAACAGCTATTTAAAGAATTTTTGATAATATTAAAATAATAAATTGAAAAATACACAAAAAAATTGATAAAAGTTGTAAAATGGCGATAAATATGATACCATAGAGTGTATAACTGAAAAGTTGTCAATTGTTAACAAAAATTTTGGAGGAAAAAAGTTGAAAAATCTTGTGATACAATTTTTAATAATGGTATCGGTAGGAACATTAATAGGGTGGTTTACAAATTATTTAGCCATAAAGCTGCTATTTAGACCTTATAAGGAAGTAAATCTGCTGTTTTTTAAAATACAGGGGCTCATACCTAAAAGAAGAGATGAAATAGCCGTAAATATATCGGAAGTTGTCGAAAAAGAACTTATATCTCTTGATGATATAGCTGAAAAGTTTCAAAATAGTGAATTTAGTGAGGAAATGATTGATGAACTGCTTGATAAAATAATTGGAGAAAAACTGCAGAATAGTATACTTGAGAAAAATCCCCTTCTTAAGATGTTTATTAATGATTCGATGATAGAAAAAATAAAAAAATATTTTAAAAATGCAATACTTGAAAACAAAGAAGAAATAATTTCGGAAATAATAAAAATTGCAAAAGAGAAAATAGATTTCAAGGAAATAATGCTTTCAAAGATGCAGAATTTTTCCTTGAAGGAAACAGAAGATATAATATTGAAGATTTCCAAGAAAGAACTGAAGCATATAGAAATAATCGGAGGAATATTAGGTGGAATTATTGCAGTATTCCAGTTTTTTATAATGCTGTTTGTAAGACAAATATAAAAGCGGTAGGTAGGTATAATGGATAATGAAAGAATATTGGCACCAAAGGAACTTAGTGAAGACAATATTCAGAAATCTCTGCGTCCGAAAACTTTTAATGAATATATAGGACAGGAAGATTTAAAAGAAAAAATGAATATTTTTATAAAAGCTGCGAAAATGAGAAATGAGGCAATGGATCATATACTTCTTTATGGACCGCCGGGGCTTGGTAAAACAACACTTGCAGGAGTGATTGCCACTGAAATGGGAGTGAATCTTAAAATTACTACTGGACCTGTTCTGGAAAAAGCAGGTGATCTGGCAGCTATTTTGACATCTCTTGAAGAAAATGACATTCTGTTTATAGATGAAATCCATAGGCTTAATACATCAGTGGAGGAAATACTGTATCCTGCAATGGAGGACGGAGAACTGGATATTCTTATTGGGAAAGGGCCGGCGGCAAGAAGCATAAGGATAGAGCTTCCGAAGTTTACTCTAATTGGAGCAACAACAAGGGCAGGACAGCTGAGCACTCCGCTGAGGGACAGGTTTGGAGTGACCCATCGTATGGAATACTATAAGCTGGAAGAACTGAAGGAAATTATAAGAAGAGGGACGAATATCCTCAATGTGGAGTATGATGAGGACGGAATAGAAGAAATTGCAAGAAGGAGCAGGGGAACTCCCAGAATAGCCAACAGACTTTTAAAGAGGGCAAGGGATTATGCACTTGTTACAGGTAACGGAGTTCTTGATAAGGAAAGTGTAAACGGAATTCTGAAACTGCTTGGAGTGGACGAAAACGGACTCGATGAACTTGACAGGAATATACTGAAGTCAATTATAACTGTGTATAATGGTGGCCCTGTAGGAATTGAAACATTATCATTGCTTCTGGGGGAAGATAAGAGGACAATAGAAGAAGTCTATGAACCTTATCTTGTAAAAATAGGATTCATTAAAAGAACTCAGAGGGGAAGAGTGGTTACGGAACATGGATACAGGCATCTCGGACTTGAAAAGGCAGTGTCAGGTAAGGAAGATGTCAGAAATGACAATGATTATGAAAATACATTGTTTTAAAAAGTTTTTCTGATTGGAAATAACATATATAAACATACAAAGTATAATAAATATTGAGGTGTATTTAATTGTTAACAGTCATAGCAGATAAAAAAAATATCGTGGGCAATGAAATTCTGATAAATGACAGGGGAGACTGTAACCATATACAGAATGTCTATCGTTTAAATGTAGGAGACAGTTTAAGGGTTATTGATGGAGAATATGAATATGCTACTGAAATTACCAGCATAGGAAAAAAAGAAA
>CAJPML010000151.1 GCA_905371725.1 Leptotrichia sp. oral taxon 215 | reverse complement strand
GGAATGGGTAGATGACCAGAATGCAAAAAATGACTATAAGATAGCATATGAACTTCAATCGGCAAACCTGGGGCTTGACTGGGTAGTTGACAAGGTAAAGACGGGAGATGCTGATAAAGTATCGGATGTTCTTCTTTCGGCAGGATTTGAACTGTTTTTTGATAAGAATCTTATGGGACATTTTATGGATGAAGGAGTATTTGAGACATATCTCGAAGAAATGAACAAAGATTTCTGCAATGACAGAATTGATTTGAGGGATCCTAAAAAGAGATATGCAATAATGGGAGTTGTACCTGCAGTATTTCTTATTAATAAAGGAGTTCTCGGAGACAGAAAGGTTCCGGAAACATGGGCTGACATTTTGAGCGAGGAATTTGAAGATTCTGTAGCATTGCCTATGAATGACCTTGACCTGTTCAATGCTCTTGTCATAAATATATACAAGGAATTCGGTTCAGAAGGAATTAAAAATCTGGCAAGATCATACAAGAAGAATTTACATCCTGCACAGATGGTAAAGGCAAAAGGGAAAAGTAAAGATGCTCCGGCAGTGAGTATAATTCCTTATTTCTTTACACAGATGCTTATGGGAGCAAGCGACCTTGAGGCAATATGGCCTAAAGATGGAGCGTTGTTAAGTCCAATATTCATGATTACTAAAAAAGCAAAACAGGATAAAATAAAGCCGTTTATCGACTTTTTCATGTCTGAAAAAATAGGGACACTGTTTTCAGCAAGTGGAAAGTTTCCTTCGACAAATCCTAATGTTGATAATCATCTGGATGAAAACCAGACTTTCAAATGGATAGGATGGGATTTTATTCATAACAATGATGTCGGAGGACTTGTAAGACAATGTGAAAAGGAATTCAATGATGCAATAATGGATTTATAGAATTTAGATGGAATATAGAATGATAAACTGGGAAGGGAGACCTTCGTATTTAAAATAAAACTGATTGTGAAAGAAAAAGTAACGGAAAGGAAAAATTATGAATTTAGTAGTGTTTTCAGGACCACCATCATCAGGAAAGACAAGTGTTATACTTAAAACTGTTGATGCATTGAAACAGCAGGGAATATCAGTTGGTGTTGTAAAATTTGACTGTTTATATACAGATGATGATATATTATATGAAAAGGCAGGAATTCCTGTGAAAAAAGGATTATCAGGAGCATTATGTCCAGACCACTTTTTTGTGTCGAATATTGAAGAGGTTGTGCAGTGGGGAATAAGTCTGGGACTTTCAATGCTTATTACTGAATCGGCAGGACTTTGCAACAGATGTTCGCCATATATTAAGGAAATAAAGGGAGTATGCGTCATAGACAACCTTTCAGGAATAAATACACCTAAAAAAATAGGACCAATGCTTAAGTCTGCTGATATTGTAATTATAACAAAAGGGGATATAGTTTCACAGGCTGAAAGGGAAGTATTTGCTTCAAGGGTAAATTCTGTAAATCCTACAGCTGTAACAATGCATGTGAACGGGCTTACAGGACAGGGAGCTTATGAACTGAGTACGCTTCTTTATGAAAAGGAAAAGGAAATTGATACGGTTCAAGGGAAACAGCTCAGATTTCCTATGCCATCGGCATTATGTTCGTATTGCTTAGGAGAAACAAGAATCGGAGAAAAATATCAGATGGGAAATGTCAGAAAAATGAATTTAGGTGGTAACAGTAATGAATAAGAATTTGATAGAAGGTATGAAAATAGAAGAACTTTTAGTTAAATATCCTTTTGCGGAAGCTTTTTTCAGTGAAAATGCAATAGAAGTAACAGGACATGAAAATAAAACTTTTGCTGAATTTCTGGACAAATTTACTGAAGAAGAAGTTGAGGATATGGCTCTTGATAAGGAGCTCCTGAAGAGAGGGCTTTCAGAGTATATAGAACAGATGAAGGCTTTTCTTGGAATGGAAGAGGAAAAAGGTGTAGAAGTATTGACAATACTTGCTGGAAATGACAAGTCAGGTAATCCTGAAGGATTTGACAGGCTTGATATAAACAAGTCAGAGATAATATCAATAGTAGGGCCTACAGGATCAGGAAAATCAAGACTGCTTGCAGATATTGAATGGACGGCGCAGAGAGATACTCCTACAAAGAGGGAAATACTTATCAATGGAGAACTTCCTGATAAAAAATGGCGTTTTTCCTCAAATAACAAATTAGTTGCCCAGTTATCACAGAATATGAACTTTGTCATGGATTTATCTGTCAGGGAATTTCTGGAGCTGCATGCAAAAAGCAGAATGATTGAAAATTTAGAAGAAGTTACGGATAAAATAATAGAAGAAGCAAATAATCTGGCAGGGGAGCAGTTCAGACTTGATACACCTGTCACTGCACTGAGCGGTGGACAGTCGAGGGCACTTATGATAGCTGATACGGCTATATTGAGCTCTTCGCCTATAGTTCTGATAGATGAAATAGAAAATGCGGGAATTGATAGAAAAAAAGCTCTTGATCTGCTTGTTTCATCTGACAAGATAGTTCTTATGGCAACTCATGATCCTACGCTTGCACTGATTGCAAATAAGCGTATCATAATAAAAAATGGTGGAATTGCTAAAATCATTGAAACAAGTCAGGAAGAGAAAAAAATACTTTCAAAACTTGAAGAAATGGATAATGTAATTCAAAAAATGAGAACGGATCTGAGACTGGGAAGAATATTAACGGAAGAATAAAATTAAAGGTTTTTGTCAAGTATATTGTAAAAAAGTTCGATAATCTTAAGAAATAAGCTTAATAAGTTTTTTCAGGCTGTCAAATTTTTTTATTGGAGCTTTTTCTTAAAGCAAAAAATGAAAGAGATAATTCAAAAAGAGCAGTAAAAGTTAAAATTTACTGCTCTTTTTAGAGAAAAAAATTATATATTATCTTTAAACATTACAGCAAAGACTGTAAATAATATACCACAGCATACTAAAAGAGCCTTTTCTGCAAGAAGTTCAGAAAAAAATGAACCTGTTATTGCACCTATCATAAAAAAGATTATTAGTCCATAGTAAGTTAAAAAAGCATGTCTAAAATCCTTGTTTTTTGTAGTTATGTAGTAATATAAATTTTCCGTTCCGCTTCTAAGATTTCCTGTGCACATTGTTGTTGCGGAAATATTACCGCGAGTCTTTCTGAAAGCCTGTACCTGAAGAGAGCAGACAAAAGAAATGGCAATATTTACGTAAACATTCAGTTCGCCTTTAGGTACGAAGGAAGAAATAAGAAGAACCATTATTTCTATAAGAATGACAATCTGTCTCCAGTGAATTTTACTATGCATAAATTTTTTTCTTATAAATTCAGCAATCAGAATACCTAATGCAAAGGCTGCAATTGGAAGAAAATAAAATATAGCTTTCATCCATTTCATTTCAATAAGTCTAAGGGCAAAAAAGACCATATTTCCTGTCTGTGCATTTGCAAGTACCTTTCCTCTTATAATGAATGTGTAGGCATCAGTGAATCCACCTACAAGAGATAACATTAAACCAAGTCTGAAGGTTTCAGAAGTCTGTTTTTTTATTTTCATATAAATAATCCTGTATTATTAAAGAATAATTCTGACAAAATCAGCTTTTCTAGGTTTAGGAGAAGGAAAGTCACAGTCACGGTAACCTAAAATACAGAAGCCTATTCCGGCATATTTGTCTTCAACTCCCCATTCATGTTTAAGCTTTTTGCCCTCTTCAGATTCAAAAACTTGTCTTGCTCTATGAATCCAGCATGAATCAACACCTAGAGCATAAGCGGCGTTCATAAGGTTTCCTATTACAAGGCTTCCGTCTTCAACAAATGTATTTGTAGAAGCATCACCAAAAACAACGACTACAGTAGGTGCATTATAAAATGGTTTTGCATTTGGACTTCCCATTATTTCAGCATTCATAACTTCCAGTTTTCTTACAAGATCAGCATTTTGTATGGCAACAATAGATGTCCCTTGAATACCTCTACCATTTGCGGCATATGTTCCTGCTTCAAGTATTTGATTTAAAAGGCTGGTGTTAATTTTATCATTTTTATATTTTTTTATACTTCTTCTTTCAATCAGATTTTTCAATGTTTCATTCATAAGATTTCCTCCTGCTGATAAAATGTTTTTTGTAATATTATAACAGAAATTTTCAAATTTTAAAAGATTGACAATCTGAAATTTAGAGTATATAATGTAAATGTAAAAAT
>CAJPML010000150.1 GCA_905371725.1 Leptotrichia sp. oral taxon 215 | reverse complement strand
TAATAAAGATACAGGAGAAGATATCTATTATACAGGTGAAAATGATGAGTTTATAGAAATAATAAAAAGAAATTTATATTCTGAATTAAGAGAAGAGTATGGAGACTATATACAGAAAGATATAGAAAATTTAACTATTAATAGTGAAAAATTAAAAAAGATAGTAGTAAAATTTTATAATAAAACTATAAATGCCTCAATCGGAATAGTCAGTTTTACTGGAAAATCATATCTATTGGATTATATTTACAATAGAGGAATGGGAAGTTTGACAGGTTCGGGATACGGTCTGCTGGAAATGATTTAGGATAGAAAGATAGAAAAAGGAGGAAAAATGGATGAAAAAATAGAATTGAAATTGAAGGATTGGTTATTTAATGCTGGATTATTAGGATTTATAAATATTCTTGGAGAAGAAGCAAGGAATAATGGAGAACTGGAAATTGATAATAAAAATCGCTTAATAAGATTTTCTCCAAAAGTTTTGGAAAACTTCGAGTATAAATACTTTGATTTTTTCATAAAAAGATATGGTAAAACATTGACTTATGGTAAAATTTTAGAATTTGAGAAATATATTGATGAATTTGAGGAGAATGGAGAAAAAATTAAAAGTATTAATGAATTAAAAATGATAAATGATAAAATTACATTCTTTAAAGCTAAAATCAAATCTGAAAGTTATAAAAAGGCATATGATCTTATAGAAAAAAATGGAACTAATAAAATTTTAGGACTGGAAAAGGAATTAAAAAAAATAAAGGAAATATTGATGAAATTTCAAAGGATGATGTAAAAAATAATATCAAGATTATGATGGAAATTATTGATTTTTTTAAGAAGAAAATAACTGATAAGAACGGAAATGTAAAAAATTATCTTGCTGCTAAAAATATAGCTTATGTAATAATAAATAATGCCTGGAGCAGTGTATCATTTTTATATAAAAAAAATGCAGATAAAGATATTTATGAAGAATATAAATCATATTTTGTAGAACCTGCATTAGAATATGTTAATGCTGACAAGTCTAAATTTAAATATAAATGTGCAATTTCGAATATGTCAATGAAGAATTATAAAAATACATTAGGATTTTTAAATGATACAGGATTTGATGTGAATAGAAAAACGTCACATGTCTGGAATTTTGTAAATGATGTTGCAGTAACTCCTTTGGTTACATTGATTTATTCCTGTGTTCCGGCAGGATTTGTATATGGAGCTGACAAAGGAATATTTGTAAATGCAAACCATAATATAGATCAATTATGTAATATAAACAATGGAATTGCATATAATATTTTAGAGGATGAATCAGAAGAAAAGAATATAAATCTGTATAAAAATTTATTGAAGGAAATCGAAAAAGAAAAAGACAATACAAAATATGAATTATCAGATATTCAGATTGTAAAGTTTGAGGAAGGACACTATAAGTTTACTTTGTTATCACGAAATATTTTAAAGCTTTTATCTGAAAATAAAGAAAAATTAGATGATTTATTAGATAAATGGTATTTAATTGATAAAAGATATTTTAATATTTATGATACAACAATAACAGAATTATTAAATAATCAGAATTTATTCTCGCTAATAAACAAATTATGCTATTATAAAATTTCAAAAGCAAAATTATCTTGTAAACTAAAAAATATAGAAGATTTACTAAAAATAAATTTGGATTATATCAGGAGGTTGAAGAAAATGGATAAGCAAGAAATAATTGAAAAAAAGGAAAATAAGAAAACGTCAGAAGAATTAACAGAAAAAGATGTTTTCTATATAAGAAGAGATGCAATGATTTTTAGGGAAGAATATATAAGAAAAAGTGGAAATGATAAGAAGATAGGAAGTCTGTTATACAGACTTCAGAATGCTTTGAGAATTAATAATGTTGATATGTTTATGGATGCTCTGATTTCAGCTCATGCTTATGCAGGAAAGAATATTAGCTCACTTTTTGCTAAAGCACTTTTAAATGATGAAAATTTTCAGACATTAGGGCATGGATTTTTATTAGGTTTATTAGGTGAAGATAAAAGTAAGAATGAAAATAAGACAGATAAAAAAGAAGGGAATGAATAATTATGAAGAAAAAAGGTTTAACTTTCACAGCAATATTTTTGGCACAAAGTGCTAACTATGGAGAAGGAATAGGAAATGTTGCAGCATTAAAGAAATTATCAAGAAATAAGGGGGAACAATACACATATATTTCCAGACAGGCAATAAGATATAATATAATTGAGCAATTAGGTGAAAAAAAAGCATTAGTAAAGAAAGATAGTGGAGATAAAAATGTAATTCAATTTTCAGCAGATACGACAATTAAAGATTATCCTGAACTTGATTTTTTTGGATATATGAAAACAATAAAAGGTGAAAATTCTAAGAACCGTTCTGCAATAGTAAGACTGTCAAATGCTATTTCATTAGAAACATTTAAAGGGGATCTGGAATTTTTAACAAATAAAGGCTTAGCTGATAGAATTGGAGAATTTCCAAATATCGCACAGGCTGAAATACATAAATCTTACTATAAATACACAGTTACTATAGATTTAGATAGAATTGGAATAGATGAATTGGATGAAATTGAAGTTTCAAATGAAGAAAAATCAAGAAGAGTGAAAAAACTTCTAGATACGATTTCATTACTTTATAGGGATATTAAAGGAAGAAGGGAAGATTTGAAACCTTTATTTATAATAGGTGGAGTATATGATATAAAAAATCCATTTTTTGAAAATATAGTGGACGTCAAGAATAACAAGATTCTAGTTGATAAACTATGCAGCGGAATCTATGATTATATTGAAAAAGATACAATCTCTGGAATTGTGAAAGAACAATTTGAAAATGATACAGAGGTTGAAGAAAAATTGAAAGAAAAAAATATAAATGTACTAAATGTTCCTGAATTCTTCAAACAGTTAAAAGAAAAGGCTGATAATTATTATACAGAGAAAGTTGATGGATAACTATGAAGGCAATTAAATTGAAATTGTATCAAAATATGGTGAATTATAAAGTTCCGACAAGTTTTCAGCTGAAAGAAAGCTATCCTTTGCCACCATATTCGACAGTAATTGGAATGGTTCATTCCCTCTGTGACTTTAAGGAGTATAAACCGATGAAAATAAGTATCAGTGGAAGTTACTTTTCTAAGGTTAATGACTTATATACAAGATATGAATTTAAAAATGGAAATCCTTTTGAAATGGGAAGGCATCAATTAAATGTAAATGGTTATGGTATTAATAGAGGAGTTGCAACTGCTGAACTGCTGGTTGACGTAAATTTGACAATTCATATTATTCCTGAAGACCAGTCAGAAGAATTTTTAAATACTATTTTTGAAGCGTTCAAATATCCAAGAGAATATCCAAGCTTAGGAAGAAGAGAGGATATTGTATTAATTAAGGATGTTAGGATTGTAGACGTAAAAAAGAAAAAACTTGAAAAAGATTTAAGTAATGGAGAAGATAACTTTGCATATATTCCTGTTAATTTTATTCAAGAGAAATTAGTAAATCATGGAGACAAAAAAATCGGAATGAATATATATGGAACTAGATATGAACTGACTAAAAATTATATTCTTAATAATATTGGGACAAAAGCCAAGCCAAAGATGATAAGGTCATGGGAAAAAGAAGAGGTTATTTATTCTTCGAATATAAAAGGCTTCAAAAGAAGAGAAGTCCCTGTAGATACAGATGATGAAATTGTTTTTTGCGAATTATAAGTTAAATATTTTTATTATATATAGGAGTCTAATATGAAGAATAATTTTTTAGCTAAATCTAGTGGCGAAACAATACTAAGACACACAGAAAATCTGTCTAATAATTTTATGAAAATTTTTATGGTCTATCCTAAATTAAATGTTGAAAAAAAGCTGTTATTGCTTGCGTGTATCTATCATGATTTAGGGAAAATAAATCAGAAATTTCAGAGCAAACTGTCTGGTGAAAAGCAAAGTGGGGAAATTCCTCATGGGATACTCAGTACTTCATTTATAAATGATGATATTTTAATTGAATATCATCATTTTAGTGAAGATGAAATAAAAATTTTAGCTCATTCTGTAGCTTTACATCATGAAAGAAATTTAATGGAAATAAATGACAGTGATTTATCTGATGAGATATATTCAATGAACAATGAAGTTAAAAATTTTTCAAAGGAATTAAAAATTCTGGAAAATATTTATT
>CAJPML010000149.1 GCA_905371725.1 Leptotrichia sp. oral taxon 215 | reverse complement strand
GTTTTATTCTCCTTTCCTCTTAAAAATTATCTTGTATCATTTTATAATAATTATACTAAAAAAGACTGTATTATTCCAGCCTAATTTAATATATTTCATTACTGCATTAAAATAAGATTTTAAAATATCAGCCGCATCTCATACCATACAACTCCACCATGAGTAGATTCAGATACTCCTTCGTTTTTAAATCCAAATTTTGAATAATATGGTACTAATGTATCCTTACAGGTTAGAACGACTCCCTTTCTTTTTCCAGCTCTCGCATCTTCAATCAGTTCATTGATTAATTTTCCTGCATACCCTCTTTTTCTGTAGTCAGGTAATGTGTTAACTCCAAAAATCATCTGCCACTTACCTTCAGGATTGTGTAAATAAGGATTTTCATACATTTCATCTGATAAATTTGGACTGTCTGTTGCCATTCCATTTACAAAACTTACAATTTTTCCATTTTCCTCAAGAATCCAGAAATAGTCAGGATATACAGTCAATCTTCCTTTAAATGATTCTTCTGTTGCAGCTTCACTTGCTGGAAAACATTCAGCTTCTATAGCTGCTATCTCATCCAGATCTTCGATTTTTCCTTTTCTTATATTCATATATTTATCCTTTCCTGACAACTCTAAACTTTTTGTTCTATTTTACCTTTATCTTCTAAAAAAATCAATTGTATATTTTCTATTAAAATATAAATTTTTAAATATATATCAAAAATGAGCTGTATCAAAATAGCAAAAATATAAATGAAATATATGAAAACAATATTTATTCATTTATTAAAATTTTCTTTTTGAGACAGCCCTTCTATTTTATTTTCTTTTCCAACAATTTTTATTTTAACTTTTTTATCCTATAAGTTTTTAACTTCAATTACTTTTACACCGTCTAAATTCTTATTTAAAATTATTTAATTGACAACAATCTATCATTTATTAAAATTCTTGGATTTGATGAATTGAATAAAGGATAGCCTTTTTCATTTACTTTTGCATCATATATCGCTATTTTTTGTACATTAACTTCATTTTTCCAAATATATTTTGCCAATTTATCATCTAAATATTTTTCTTCCCGAAACCTTTCTTTTATATTCATTTTCTTTTTTTTCATAACATTCCTGGACTCCCGAACTGATTTCATACACAGGAAATTTAGCATATCCATAAAACGTTCTAAACCCTATTATTGATAAAAAATCTCCTGAATTTATTGTACATTCATAGTAAAAAGTTTTTCTTGCTGATCCTTCAAAATTTCTATATAATTTTTCAGAATTTTCTTTCTCATCATTCATCTTTTCAACTAATCGATATTCCCTTTTATCTCTTGGATTTATTATTTTCCCATCTACAATATTCTCATCTTTTGAACTTGAAATTGAATAACTGTCACCACCTATAAAAGCGTCTCTTAATTTTGACCAAAAGTCTGCTTTTGCTTGTGGCGTCACAATCATAAATACTAGTATAATCAGTACAAGAGCTCTTTTTGTTTTCATAAAAAACCATCTCCTAAAATTTAATTTTATACAAATTATTTACTTTGTTTTTTTATAAAATATTAAAAATTTACTCTAATTCCTGTAGTAAACACATTATTTTGTGCTTTTTTATCAATTTTTCCATCATAATTAACATACCATGCAAAATTTGGATTAACTTCATTTAAAATTCCAACTCCTACCCAAGCCTTATTTTTTGAAAGTCCGATTCCTTTCACTTTAAATTTTGCATTTGATAATCCTGAATATGATGCTTCAAAACTTAAATCTTCGCTATTTAATGCTCTTTGATAAGTTACATATCCTTGTACTGTTGTTTTTGAACCATTTTTAAAATTAAAACTTTGACCAGATCTAATTCCAACAAATCCACTTGTCTGATTATAAGTTTTTTTATCCGCTTTTAGTCCAAATTGGCTATTTTTCTCATTAAATGAACCTCTTCGAACAGTATCATGCAAAATTCCAACAAATGGTGTAAGTATAAAATTTTCTTTTTTAACATCGAAACCTGTTTCTAAATATCCAGAAATTACTTTATCATTATGTTCAATTTTTTCTTGAGAAATATCATTTGAAGACAAAATAATATCCCTTTTAACTTCACTATTTACAAATCCAATTCCAACTCTTCCCTGTACATATAAGGGATTATTATAATTCCCAATTCTTCCATATAATGAAACTCCAAAATTGTCTGAATCTGATTCTCCACCATGTCTATTAAATTTTACGTTCGCCTCTGAATAAGATAAAGCCGTTCCTAAAATTAGATTTTTCCCAAATTTCCTATCAATTCCGACTTGACCACCATAAACTTTAGTTTTTCCTTCAGCATATCCAGCTTGTTTCAATTTTCCACTTGCTCCAATTCCAGAAATCCATAATCCAAATTTATCCCTAACATTATCAAGCGTTCCAAGCATTACAAGTCTATTCGATAAATCTTTATTTACAGTTTGCGACTGCTGAAATGTCAATGCCTGAGCCGAAGCATAAATTTGTCCTGATAAACTATCTAGTGTACTTGAAGTGAGGGATAAAGAATTTTTTTGAAGTTTTGCCGCACTCAAAGCAAATTTAGAAACATCTGTATTTCCTTCTTCAATTTTTTTATCCAGCTCTTTAAAGGAAACTTCCACATTTTTAGCCGTATCTTTTTGCATTTCATCACTATCGTTCAAATTATTAACATATTCTTCCACATTTTTTCTGTTAACTGTTGCTTTAATTGAATTTCCGTCATTTTCTACTTTTCCATTAACCAGCTCATCTGTTTCCATTTTTGAAAATTGCCCTTCTATTCCTTTTTCAGCTTCAAGAACAGTGACAGTCGTAGGTGTTGCGGTAACATAATTATTATTTAAAACTTTCAAAGTACTGCCCAAAGTCTGACTTTTTTCTCTTCCATCAATTTTTATAGTTCCCTTAATTATTAGTTTTGAGCCAATTTCAGCCTCTGTCACTGAACCAATTTCAGCTTTATAATTTCCTTCTATAACTGCTCCCTTTCCAATATTTTTAAGAGTCCCTTTATTTGTAACATCTTTTCCTATTTTTGTATTTGGATTTGTTATCAATGTTCCATTACTTTCTATATTAATTCCAGATGAATGGCGCTTCCTAATATCAAGTATTCCTTCTTTAATTTCTGTATTCCGAGTAAAATTAACATCCTCTGCTAAAACTAATTTACCATATCCTTCTTTTTTTAATTTTCCATCTCGGATATAATTATTGAATGTCCATGTTTTAGAGGTAGGAACTACAACTTCACCATATATATAAGTTGGACCTCCCAGTGCTTTTGCTCCATTTAATAATCCTACTCCAAATATATCATCCGTACCAAGTGCTCCAATATCAGTAGCTGTTGAAAAAATTATATCTCTAATCATATCCATTTTCATTCCAGGAAATTTTTCATATAATTGTCCTGCAACTGTCGCAACATTTTCTGCTGCTTTTGCTGATGTGCCATTTTCACTTACTGCCGTTATTGTCCAAGACTTCGCTATTCCTGCATTTGAAAGTGGTTCCAAATCCTTCCATTCCAATCCTGTTGTTCCTGACTTATTTGCAAGTGCAACAACATTTATCCAAGATTTTGTCAAACTATTTTCAAAATATGGCAATCCTCCCTGAAGTGATGGATTTTTATTTCCTTTAGTATCACCTGCTGGCCAAATATATAAATTATCTCCACCATGTGAATTTATCCTTGCAATATATTCATCCATTAATTCTGCACCAATTGCTGCTCTATAACTATTTAAAGCTGTTAAATCTGAACTGAAATCTGTAACTTGTTGTATTGTTCCATAATTATGCAAAAATATTTTTCTGTTCATGGGAATTCCTGCTGATACTTCATAATCCCGTTTTGTTACTGGCGTACCGGCTATACTTGAAATTTTTTCCACTCCACTCGATGATATGGAATTATTTATTCTATTAGAATTAGTAGGCAAATATTGAAAATATTTTTCTCTAATTACAATTTCATTATTATAATAAACATCATTAACTCCTATTACTGGCTCTGCTGGTGTCAGTGGAACCGGCGTTGTAGGTATGCTTGGTGTTGGTGATGTTGAACCACCTGGCTTTGAACCACCACTTCCACAGCTTAATAAAACCATCAATAAGGCACAAATATACATATTTTCAATTTTTCTTTTCATTTCTACCAACTCCTGCTACTATTTAATATTGTTTTGACTAATCAAATTATAATAC
>CAJPML010000148.1 GCA_905371725.1 Leptotrichia sp. oral taxon 215 | reverse complement strand
ATTATACACTAATTTTAAAAAAAATAGTAGAGTTTAATACTCTACTATTAATAATCGTGTATTTTCTCTTTAGAAGAGTATATTTCATGAGGCTTTGATTTATTTTTAGATTAACTTTGAATTAACTTAAATATCTATACTTCTTACCGTTATTTATAATGTATTTGTTTCAGTATCCATGTCACTTTCAGATTTTCCTTCAGGTAATTTAATTCTTATCAGATCCATTGGTCCCATTTCTAGTTCAGACTCAATAACAGCTATAGTATTTGGATGTACTACTTCCACATATTCTTCTGTTTTAGTATTAAAAAAGTTTTTTACCTTAAATTTTATTGGATCTCCTTCAGGTCTTATCAACTCAAGTGTATCATCAGCAAAAACTCTGTTTCTTATTTGAAGCAGATATTTACCATCTCCAAGGTTTTCCTTTACATTAGCCACAAGCTGATAAGTCTGGCTATAAGAATTTCCTGTATTATAATTCTGATCTTCTTCTGTAGTCTTTCCAAGATAAAAACCTTTTGAGTATAGTCTATGGCTTATTGTCTGGAGTTCCTTATACCATTCTGGATTATATTCATAATTTCCTGAATAATAAGAATCTATTGCTTTTCTGTATTGCTTTACAACAGTTGAATTATAATAGATACTTTTCATTCTTCCTTCTATTTTTAGAGAATCAACTCCTGTTTCAATAACCTTGTCAATAAAATCTATTGTACATAAATCCTTAGCATTAAAAATAAAAGTTTCTCCCTGTTCTTCAACAATATCATGTGCACCTTTTTCTTCATGTCCTTCTGCAATTACTTTGTAGTTCCATCTGCAGTCCTGTGCACATATTCCTCTGTTTGCATCTCTCGATGTAAAATAATTACTTAAAAGACATCTTCCTGATACAGCCATACACATTGCTCCGTGTATAAACACTTCTATTTCTATATCAGGTACTTTTTCCTTTATTTCCTTGATTTCCTTTAGCGACATTTCTCTTGCAAGTATTACCCTTTTTGCTCCCATGTCTCTCCATGTTTTTACACTCATCCAGTTTGTGTTATTAGCCTGAGTACTTACATGAATAGGTAAATTTGGTGCATTTTCCCTTACTAGCTGAAATACCCCCAAATCAGCCACTATTACAGCATCTGCTCCATATTCATCTAATAATTTTATAAATTTGGGCATATATTCTATTTCTGAATTATGCGCAAATATATTTAAAGTGACATATATTTTTTTCCCCAGACTATGAACATAATCTATTGCTTCCCTTAATTCACTATTTTTAAAGTTAGAGGACATTCCTCTCAAATTAAAGGCACTTCCTCCTACGAAGCAGGCATCTGCTCCGAAATGAAAAGCTGTTTTTAATTTTTCCATATTTCCTGCCGGTGCAAGAAGTTCAACTTTTCTTTTTTGTTGCATTTTTCCTCCTCAAATTTATTTGAACGACTTTTAGTCATCTCTTATTTATACATTTTTTGTATACATTTTTTGTCTATTGTGAATGTCTTGCAAGTTCATCATCATCTATGACATTTACAAATTGCTGATATCCAGGCCTAAATCCAAGAATTATAGTTCCAGTAGGTCCACTTCTATGTTTTCCTATTATTACTTCAACTTTTTCCAGTTCGTCATCATCTGATTTCTGCTGTTGAGATTGAGTATACTTATTCGGTATTCCTGAATTACTGTTATCATTCGGCTGTTGCATATTATTATCCTTATTGTAATACTTCTCCCTATATAAAAACATTACCATGTCGGCATCCTGCTCAATTGCTCCTGATTCTCTCAAGTCAGAAAGTATAGGTCTTTTATCAGTTCTCTGTTCAACACTTCTTGATAGCTGTGATAAAGTGACAATTGGGATATTCAATTCTTTAGCTATTATCTTAAGCGACCTTGATATCTCAGATATTTCCTGCTCCCTGCTTTTTTTTGAACCTGCCGTTGGATTTATGAGCTGTAGATAGTCAATCATCATAAAATCAAGTTTTCCTTCAGCTTTTAATCTCCTAGCTACTGCTTTTATTTCAAGGATATTCACACTTGATGAATCTGAAATATATAATGGAAGTTCCGCAAGTCGTCCCATTCCATTTCCTAAATCTGTATAGTCTGCATCCTTCAATGTTCCATCTTTTATTGCTGACAGTTTTATTTTAGATTCTATTGAAAGAAGTCTGTCAAAAAGCTGTTCATTTCCCATTTCAAGGCTGTATACAAGAACATGTTTTCCTGTTTTTGCAACATTTAAAGCCAGATTTAATGCAAATGCAGTTTTTCCCATTGCAGGTCTTGCCGCCAGTATAATTAAATCTGAACCATGAAATCCACTTGTAAGTGCATCATATTTTGAAAATCCTGAACTTATTCCTCTTATTCCACCTTTATACTTTGACATTTCATCCAGACTCGATATTTTCATGCCTGCTAGCTCATTCAAGGAAACTACATCCTTTTTCTGCTTTGCTTCAGCAATTTTAAAAATCATACTCTCAGCTTTATCAAGCATTGTATCCACTTCATCATAACCACGATAAGCCATTCTTGTTATTTTTTCTCCTGTATCAATCAGCTGTCTCTGTATGGATTTTTCTTTAATAACATAAGCATAATTTACGGCATTTGCTGCTGTAGAAACTACGTCAATAAGATCATAGATTATATCTTCTCCACCAACTTCTTCCAGTTTTTCTGATTTTTTTAATGCTTCCACAATTAAAAGCGTATCTATAATTTTCCCCATGTTATAAGCTTTCAACATCTCTTCAAATATTATTCTATAGTTGTTTTTATAAAAATCTGCAGGTGTAATAACTTCTATAATTTCACTTATTGCATCAGGCTTTATAAAAATTGAACCAAGCAAAGCTTCTTCTGCTTCAATACTATAAGGTATTTTAAGCTCATTTTCAATTTTAGATTCATCAAATAATTCCATAATATTTGACCTTTCAAATTAATATTCATTATATTTCTATTTTAAGAATTCTTTTGTGTATATAAATTATTATATTAAAATCTTATAAGTTAAAAATTCTATTATTCATAACAAACTAATCCAGTGCTTCCAACTTTATTTTAATTATAGCTTTCACTTCTGAATGAAGTTTTAATTCAACTGTATGTAATCCTAATTCCTTCATTCTTGCATCTGTTGAAACCTTCTTTTTATCAATATCTATATTCAGCTGTTCTTTTATAGCTTCAGCTATTTCCTTTCCACCAACAGATCCAAAAACTTTTCCGTTATTTCCAGCTTTTACTTTCAGGACTATTTCTTTTGAATTTAACTGTTCCTTAAGTTCATTTGCTTTTCTTACATCATTATCATGATTTTTCTTGATTTTTTCATTTTTACTATTTAATTTATTTATATTTTCAGGTGTTGCAGGAATAGCTTTGTTTTGGCTAAATAGAAAATTATTAGCATACCCATCTTTAACTTCCACAATTTCATCTTTTTTTCCCACACCTTTTATTGTTTCCTTTAAAATAACTTTTATTTTCATATATTTCTCCTCTCATTACATATTTTTTCTGTAGTACTATTTTTTTTCTATAATTTCTCCATCAAAAAAATTAATAACTTTTTCTATAAATTCATCATCACTATTTTCTCTGGCATCATTATCAAAAATTGTAGTTATCTTTATATCAGTATTACATATTTTATTTATAATCGCCTCTATTTTACTTTTTTTATCAAGTTCCATAATCTGTCTACTATGAAATTTATGCCCATCTGGAAATCTTATTACCAAAACACCATTCTTAATTTCTTCAGGATAAGTATCAGCCATAAGTGCATTTAATATTGCACCTGCATTTTTTATTTCTTTACGTATCTTCTCCCAATTTTTTTCAAATAAATCTACCGAATATTCAGAAGGATTATTTATTTTTTCTGATAAAACCATATCACTTTTATCATTCTCAATTTTCTCCTTTAAATTTTCATAATCACTATTTTCAATTAGATCTCCTGTATTATCAATTTCAATAAATTCCAATTGATTTTTTTTTGAATCATTTAAATGGGTAATATTGTTATTTTCTGTATTTTCTACAACTGAACTATTTTCATTTTTAATTGCCTTAACATCATCTCCAGTATCTCTTTTCGTGACATTATCAATAAGCGGACCATTTACACTTTTAGAACTTTTTTCATTTCCATTAACATCTTTATATAACTCGTGTATCAGAACGTATCCTAAAAGCCTCTTATCA
>CAJPML010000147.1 GCA_905371725.1 Leptotrichia sp. oral taxon 215 | reverse complement strand
CACCGGAGAAAAAGCATTGACAATAAACTGTACTCAACTAGGAGATAGTTTTACGCCGGAGTACAAAACTGCAAAAGAAAAGAATCGAGTTGTGCAGGAATGGTGTGATTTTTTACAAAAAAACACTACAGCATTTACGGAATTGACATTTTCTACAAGAATGCCTCAAAAGTTATTCGATGCTGTTTGCACCCAAAAAAATCTTAAAAAATTACATATAAAATGGGGTGTCTATCCAGATATCTCTAAGATTGCAAATCTTACAAATCTCGAATATTTACACTTAGGTTCTGGAGCAAGCGTTGAGAGTATAGAACCTATTGCTAAATTAAAAAATTTAGTCGCGTTATCGATAGAAAATTTTCAAAAAATAAATGATTATAGTCCTCTTACAAATCTTAAAAATTTAGAAAGTTTGTCGATTGAGGGAGATTGCTTTGCGCCTAAAAACATTCATGTAAATTCTTTTGATTTTTTGAATGATATGAAGCAATTAAGATATTTTAATTTTTTAGCAGGGATATTAAAAAGTAAAGATTATACACCTATTTTGAGTCTGGAAAATATAGAACATTTAACTCTTAGACCAACTTATATAATGAAATAATTAAGTTGCCAAAATTAAAATATGGTTTATTAGTTAACAAGCCAGAACTTTATAAAATATAGAGATTTTAATGATTTTTTTGGCTACGAGATAAGATGACTTCTGATAATAAAGTGCAGATTTTAAAATTCTAAAAGAAAAACTTTCATCAAATATAAGGAGGAATTGATATGATAGCGAAGGCGGGAGATGTGTATTGCGTCTATAATAAATATCTAAAGAAATATACAGCTTGTCAAATTACAAAGATAGAAGAAAATGATAAGAAACCAAAGGCGGTCATTCTTTCATTGGATTGGTCGGGGGAAGAGCCTCTGAAAGAGGAGGAATTATCTTCTTTACAACCACTTTATAAGGACTTTATGTACTGGGACCGCGGGTTACATCTATCAAATGTCGATGTGAATGTACCGACAAACTATACTTTTGTTGGAAATGTTACTCCTTTAACTGATGAGAGTACAAATTCATACGCAACATGGGGAAACGGTTATGAGGTCTACAGACAGCTGAAATGGCAGGAAATACCGAAAGAACAGAGAGATGCATTTAAGGAAGCGGATAAGAGCGAAGAAAAAGTCATCTTTGCAGGAGAGGAGTGTGGCATTTCCAAGCACCGTTTGAATGATGAGTGGAAACCTTTTGAAGATGCAATGGAATTAAAGGTTTTTCCTTGTTTGACTCATCTAACATTAAACAAATGGCACAAAAATTTATACGAGTATTTGCAATCGACTCCATTTATTTCTGAACTGGTTCTCAAAAACCATAACCAAACAAAACTGGATTTCTCTAAAACATCAGTTTGTACGCTTTCAATTGATATGACAGGGGTAGAAGAACTTATCTTAAATAACGGTTTGGAGCAACTTATTTTATTGGGAGAAGTAAGGAAAGATTGCAACATACAGGCGAATGGAAACGAAGAGGTCTTGCTGTTACAATATGATAAAGTGATTCCTAAGTTGAAAGGCTTGGAAGCTTTAGGGAAATTACATGTTATCAAAATTGAAGAATTCGATATTGAGGAAGTTTTGAACGCATACCCAAAACTTACAGAGTTAAGATTGTGGGGAAAACCGGGAAATCTTGTTCATTTTGATAAGTTGCCGGAGTTTCAGCAGTTGGAAGTTTTTACAACAATGGACTTGTTCGGTTTTACTGCAGAGGATATTCCAACTCCCGATAGACTTCCGAATTTATATATGTTTTGGATGAACAGTTTGCCGGAGGATGCTGCAAAAGCAACGAAGAAACTTTATAAAAAGCGAAAAGAAGACGGACTTCATCTTTGGATTAGCAAGCCGAGAAAACCGGAATGGCTTGCTCAGAACTTGGACAATCCGTTTCGTTCATGGGACGGACAGGAGAATATTACACCTGCCAATGCCAAGAAAGCAGTTAATCTATATAGAAAGACAAGAGCGGGAATCGTGAAGATTGCAGAAGGTTCTGATAAAGACGCTATGACAAGTGCCGAAACTTTGGTAAGGGAGTATACTGAGGGATTCAATAAGATGGATAAACGTAAGTACTTTATTGAAACTGTCGAGAGAGAAGAGATTTATACCGCACTTGATGAAATGTTAGACTTACTACCGGAGGACTTGAAAGTCGATAAAGAGAGATTGTTGAACTTATTCGATGAATTAAAGAATTTTTAGAAGAAATTGGGAATCAAACAGATATGATTTTTCAAGGGTAGTATCAGTATAAAAAGGAATCATATACAAGGTGATAAAGTTTGTTCCTATAAGCAGCAAAATGTGCCAAGATTTGTTTCGATTATAAAAGTTTTTCGCATGATAAGTAGAATAATGTGCAGAGAAAGGACTGTTCTATATTGAATCATTTTATACCGAATATAACCATAGAAAATCAGAAAATAGATAAAAAGAATTTTTTTACAATAGGGTATTGCCCAGAGATAGAAACACAGCTACTTTGTGTTTATATTTCCTGGATTGCAGGATATGACCGATATTACAAGATGGATGAGGGAGACTTATCGCTCTATGAAGGGGAGCGGGACAAATTCTACAAAAAATATAAAAATGAAATTAAAGCCTATAGGACGGAGAAATTGATTGGGGCAGGAGCATTAAGAGATTATGATTTTAGATGTCTGCCCGGTGATATACTGGAGACTTTGGACAAATATCCGCCGTTTGAGGGATATCATTATAAAGATGAAGTTCTTTATGCAAGAATAAAGATAGGGGATGTCTTTTTCAGTATACCTCCAGTTCGAGATGGAAAACAGATGTAACGGCAAATGATTATAGTAGAATGGGAGAGATGAATATGAATGATAGAGACTTGCTTTATTTCAAAAAAAGGCTTGATTTAATAGATTGGAATGGAGATTTTGCAAAGGCGGATAAGGGAAATTATGAGGTTTTGGACAAATTGTGTGAATATATAGAGATAGCACTCAATGTAAAACAAAACTCAGAAATTGTAGAAAAAGCTCTTTTAATTCTTGCTGAAAATGTGGGGTGTGCAGAGGATTTTGAGAGATATGAAGAAAATTTTGTAAACCGTCTTTTAAAAGAAGGTTTGCTTACGAAAGAACAGGCGGAGTTATTTTACCACAACACAAACAGGAGACAAGGATAGAAGCATCAGAGATAAGTAAGAGAGTATTGTTAGTTGTAAAATAGCGATAGTGGATAAAGGAGAATGTTATGGCAATAGATGGAGTTAAAATTATAGATAGCGATGATGGGTATGATATTTACAATGCCATAGTAGAAAGATATAAAGATGGAGAAAATGTCGATAAAATAATCGAAGATATTCTGAACGAAGAGAAAAACTTTTGCATAGATGGATTTTACACAGAAATCTATTGGACGGCGGTAGCATATTCTTTATGGAAGATAGGTCACTTGCCAGAAGCAATAAAAAATAGAGCTTTGGAGATAATCGAAAAGGGTGCTGATGAGTTTTGGTTAGAGATTGATAGTAAGGCGTTAAAACAAAGACAGAGGGCGCTGGATAAGTTAGCAGTTCAGTTGCGAAGTGTAAATTCTAAGCCGCTTAAAGTCCCAAAGAAAAAAATAAAACAAGAACCATATTTTAAAGTGGGAGATGTGCTTGCGGTCAAGTTTGAAAATCAATATGGTGTAATTTTTGTTTCAGTAGTAGATCAAAGTCCAAGAAAGATAGAATACCATTTGGCGTGTACAAGGTTGCTTCAACAAGATAAGCCTACTATGACGGATTTTATAAATAGTGAGATTGCTTGTAAGATGAACAATAGACAATATGCTATTGATACTGACTGTTGGTTTAATCACAAGGATTTAGGTCTTTTACTTGATAAGTTTGAGAAGATTGGGAAGATCATATTAGAAGACTATACTTTGTGGACTTTAGCACCTGCCAAGACATTGGATGATATATATGAAGAAATAACAGTGAGTAAGGAACGACGAGGTCTCCGTCTTAAGGAGACGTATAAATTGATAAAAGAAATGGAATAAAATAAAAAATTTTGTTATGTTTTTGAATGGTTTTTAGGAAACTATTATTGAAGAAAGGATAGAGAAATGCTAAAAATTGGAGAAAAATATTTATTTCAGGATAGTTGGGAAGGTAGACGTAGCTGTCTAATGTTCTTTAAAGAAGATGATTGTATGT
>CAJPML010000146.1 GCA_905371725.1 Leptotrichia sp. oral taxon 215 | reverse complement strand
ATAAGCTGTTAAATAAAAAATGAGACTACCCTTATTTTTTCAGCTTCAAAGTATTCCCATTTTACTTATCTATTTGTTTCCACCAAAGAATTTTCCAACCATTCCCATTATATCATCCATTACATTTCCATCTTTATTTGCATCCAGAAGATTAGTAACAGTTTCCATAATTCCTGAAGCTCCTGCTTCTGAGCCAAAATTTGATGCAAGCATAGAAGTAAGGTTTCCTAATTCCTTTGCGTCCAAATTATTTTGCTTTTTTTGCTGTCCCAACATACCCATAAGAATTGGTGCAAGCATCTGTAACATTTTCATGCTTCCATTTGTATCAAGCCCGCTCGACTGGGAAACTGCATTTGCAACATTTGATGTCTGATTTCCAAACAGGTGATTTAATATCCCTGCCCCATCTTTTAAATCGGGATTGCTTAGATATCCTGATAAATTATCAAGAATGGAACCATCATGCTTCTTTTCCAGTGCATTATTCAATTCTTCTGCACCTTTTTCAGTACCTGCATTTTTACCTAATGCAGCTAATATTGCCGGTAATGCAGCCATTACTCCATTTTTTACCTCTCCTTCATTTCCCCCTACCTGTGATGCAAGATTTCCAAGATCCTGACCTTGCAATAACCCTAATAATGCTTCTAAATTCATATTCCTTCCTTTCTTTCTGATTACATTACTGTGCAGAAAATATAAGTACACCTGTTCTTTCTACCTGAATCGCATATGTAATCCCATTTTTATATTTTATTGAATTTGAAAGTTTGTCATCTTTTATATCTGATAAAAGCTGAGCATATAATATCCTCGCTTCATCTTCCGTTATTCTTTTATCTGATACTTCTATTAAATTTACAACCATATCTTCAATTATTCCTAAATCCGAATTGCTTACTGTCCCAACTTTTAATACAAGACCTTTTATATCTATTCCATGAGAAGATATTGTATAGTTACTGTCTTCCTTTGTTATAATTTCTGCTTTATAAAAGTTTTGATTTTCATATTTTAACTTTTCAAATTTATTTATTTCAATCTTGTTTCTTTTGGAACTCACTTCAAAATCATTTATTACTTTTTCTATTGATTCATCTTTAAAAGTGACAAGCTGATCTTCAATCTGTTCTGCATTATTTTTATTTTCTGCTTTATCTTTTATATTTTCTTTTTTTCCACATGAAAGAAAAATCAAAATTAGAAAAAACATTATAATTCTCTTTTTTCTATTTTTCATTTTATCACCTATCCATTTAATTATTTTTATTGTCATGTACTTATATATATTAAAACAAAAAATAGGTTACTTTTCATATGATTTTCTTATAAATAATTATAAAAAAACATTATAATAAAATTAGTGTAGCTCAATTATAAAACATATAAATTTTATAAAATCCAAATAACTTTTGTTTTTATATATTAAAAAGACTATTAAAAGTAAACTTTTTTATTCTTTCAATAGTCCTTAAAATTTTATTTTTCTATTCTTGTATAAGGCATTAAAGCTATTTGTCTAGATCTTTTTATAGCTTTTGCTATTTTTCTTTGAATTTTAGCTTCCAGACCTGTAACTCTTGCTGGTGAAATCTTACCTTTATCATTCATAAAATTTTTCAATAAATCTACATTTTTATAATTTATATCTTCTACTTTAAATTTTACTTTTGGTCTTCTTTTTCTTCTTTTAAATTCAGTAGCCGGTTTCATACCGTTGTCACCTCCTGTTTATTCCTGATTAAAATGGAAAATCATCATCATCCATTATTTCATCATTATCATTATTATTTGTAAATGAGTTTTCAGATTTTTTTGGCTGTGTATAAGAACTTTGTCCTCCAGTAGAATTTGCGGTATCTACAAACTCGAATTTGTCAACAATTACTTCTGTTGACCATTTTGTCTCTCCATTTTGTTCATAACTGCTAACGCTTATTCTTCCTTGAAGAGCAATTCTTCTACCTTTTCTTAAATATTCAGCTATTGTCTCAGCTGTTTTTCCCCAGGCAGTACAATTAATAAAATCTGCTTCTTCTCTGTTAAATTCTCTAGTTACAGCTACAGTAAACTTACTGAAAGCCTTTCCTGACTGTGAATATTTAAGTTCAGGATCTCTTGTTAATCTTCCCATTAATGTAACATGATTCATAATTTTCATCCCCCTCGATTTTTCAATTTATTATAAATTAAATTGTAACCCCCATTTAATCATGATTAGTCATTTTTTACTATCATGTATTTTAATATTGATTCTGTAATGTTTAATTTAGCTTCTACTTCAGGTATTCTAGTCCCATCAATTTGAAATAAAGTCAGAACATAATATCCATTTTCTTTTTTCTTGATAGGATAAGCCAGTTTTCTGTCTCCCCAGATTTCTGTCTTAACTTCTACAGCTCCAGCTTTAGTTAAAGTATTTTCAACTAATGCTACTCCAGCTTGTTTTTCTTCATCAGTTAACTGTGTAGAAAGTATAAACATGATTTCATAATTTTTCATTTTTTTCTCCTTTCCTTCGGCTTTTTAGCCCTATCTAAAATAGAGCAGGTTTTTTTATTTTATCAAAAAAATTGAATAAAATCAAGATAATAATTCATTTATCCAGAATAAATTTACAAATTAATCTGAATTTTGCTCAAAAAACGATGGTACAACATACTCTCCCTGTCCTGGTCTTTTGTCATTTTGACTATTTTCTTCAGGCGTATTTAATTCTTCTAATTCATTAGAAGTACTTTCATTACTGTGTTCTACAGATTCCATTTCCACTTTCACTTCTTCCACAGGAACCTCATCATCCTGAAAATCTGTTGCTATTAAAGATACTCTGAAATATCCTTTAGGTTTATCAAAGTTTCCTTGGCTTTCTTCTATTTCATTTTCATCTTTTTCAAGTATTGCCCCCCATATAAGAGTTGCTTCTGCATTTCCTGTCTTTTTGTATATTGTTTCTGATACTTCTGTTACTTCATCAAGTCCCATATCTTCACCTGATGTTATGTTTAACAATATTTTTCTCGCACCTTCTATTGATTTTTCAAGTAAAGGACTATTTAGTGCCTGCTCTGTCGCAGCTTTTGCCCTTCCATCACCGCTTGCTTCTCCAAATCCAAGCATTGCAATTCCAGAATCTTTCATTACTGTCTTTACGTCAGCAAAGTCAAGGTTTACAAACCCCTGTTTTGTTATAAGATCTGATATCCCTTTTATTCCTATTCTCAAAACATTATTCGCTTCCTTGAAAGCATTTTTCAGTGAAATATTTATTTTTGGTAATTTATATAACTGCTGATTAGGTATAACAATCAGAGTGTCTACAAATTTTTTTAGATTTTCCACTCCTTCATCAGCATTTTTTCTTTTAAAAGGTCCTTCAAAATCAAAAGGTTTAGTAACCACTGCTACAGTAAGTATTCCCATACTTTTAGCTATTTCAGCAACTACAGGCGAAGCACCAGTACCTGTTCCTCCACCCATTCCGGCTGTAATAAACAACATATCAGTACCTTCCAGTACTTCTTTTATTTTTTCTTCTGATTCTTTTGCTGCAATACGCCCTCTTTCAGGAATAGCTCCGGCTCCGGTACCTTTTCCTAACAATACTTTTGTTTGAGTTTTTGACCTGTTTAAATCTTGCAGATCTGTATTTATAGCAATAAAATCCACACCTGTAATTCCACTTTCCAGCATGTCATTTACTGCATTACCTCCGGCTCCACCGATTCCTACTACTTTTAATTGTGCAATGCCTGGTATATTTTCTTCGATACTATTTGTATTGTTAATAGAATTCTCCATTCTGTTATCCTCCTGAATTATTTTACATTAAAATATTTAAATCTTATGTCTATATATTGAATTGTTTTATCACTTTTTATTTTTTGATAAGATTTATATATTTCATCATATTTCTTTTCACTTACTAATGTGTCAGTTATTATTCTTACTTTACTTAAAAGTACTAATTCATAACTTTTATTTGATTTTCTTATTTCAGCTATCATATCATATAAATCTTTATTTTTTATTTTAGATATTATTATTTTCAAGTCTTTCATTGATTCATCATCTGTATATATTATAATTGGAAGATTTGGAGCTTTGTTCTTTTCTTGAATATATCCAAATAAATTCAAATCACTATCTGCTAAATATAAATCATTTCCTCTTTTTACATATGCATGAATCTTTCTCTCTTCTATGTTAATTTTCAGTTTACTCGGAAATACTTTCTGAATTGTAACATTTTTTACTCTGACATCTTCTTTTATTAA
>CAJPML010000145.1 GCA_905371725.1 Leptotrichia sp. oral taxon 215 | reverse complement strand
ATTTTCAACATATTTGAGTTAATCCTGTTCTTTCTATCATTACCAACTTTTTACTAATTCATATAATTTCAAATATTCTTTTGCAGATTTATCCCATGAAAAATCCAGATCCATATTTCTTTTTACCAGTTTTTCCCAAATTTCAGGTTTATCATAATATATACCTTCAGTAACTTTTATTGTAAACAGCATATCATCTGCATTAAAGTTAGCAAATGAGAATCCATTTCCTTCATCAGTAAAAATGTTATATGGTCTCACAGTATCTTTTAGTCCTCCTGTTTCCCTTACAATAGGTATTGTTCCAAATCTCATCGCTATCATCTGGCTAAGCCCGCAAGGTTCATATCTTGAAGGCATCAGAAATAAATCACTTCCTGCATATATTTCATTTGCAAGATGTGGATTATATCCTAGATATACTTTAAATTTATCAGGATATTTAACTGTTAGATAATTGTAATAATCTTCATAGAATTTGTCACCACTACCTAAGATTACTATTTGAACAGCATCATACTGCAATAAATTTTCCAGTACTGCCGATACAAGATCAAGCCCTTTTCCTTCCACAAGTCTTGTTACCATAGAAATCAAAACATTATCTGATTTAGGTAATCCAAGTTTTTCCTGAAGTCTATATTTATTTTCCTTTTTCTTAACCAGTGTTTCCTTATTATAATTTATAATATCCGGATTAGTTTCAGGATCAAATTCCTCAACATCTATTCCATTTAATACACCATAAATCTTTTTAGCATTTGTTATCCATTCCAGTCCTTCGCTAAAATAAGGATACTTTATTTCTTCAGCATAAGTAGGACTTACAGTATTTACAATATCTGCATATCCTATTCCAATCTGCATAAAATTCAGATCATGTCCGCCTATGTGATATCCCATTCTTTCAAATGAAAATTTTGAAAATCTTCCCTGATACATTAAATTATGTATTGTATAAACTGTTCTCATATCCCAGTAAAAAGGATCATTATTATATCTTACATTAAGGAAATAAGGTACTGGCCCTGTCTGCCAGTCATTACAATGTAAAATATCAGCCTGTAAATTAATTTCCTTTAAAAATCTTAATGCCAGTTCTGAAAACATCGCATATTGAACATCTTCATCATTATCTCCATAAACATGTCCTCTTTCATACAACGCCTTATTTTCAATAAAGTAATAATTTATTTTGTCATCAGGATATTTTACCAGATTAAATACATCCCCATGGCTTTCCAGTCTTGCGACCCATTCCAGCTTTTCAAGATATTTTACAGGAATTTTATCGTATTTAGGCATTATTATGGAAACTTCATGTCCCAATTCCTGCATTTTTTTAGGTAAAGCCTGCATTACATCAGCTAATCCTCCTGTTTTAAAAAAAGGATAGACTTCTGAAGCAAGATAAACTATTTTCAAGTTAATCACTCCTATTCTTTTATTGTTTCACCACTGTGAACAAATTTATTGCCATCGTGTAACTTTACTCCTCCAAATATTCTTACATTTCTTCCTACAATGGAACCATCAGGGAGAATTGCACTTTTACCTACTACACTTATACCTCTTGAAAGCAAGTCAGGTTTTTCACGATTTGCACTGTAATCATCTCCATAACCTAATATGGAATTTTTACCTACATAAACCCTTTTATCTATAATCATTGTGTCTAAATTAGTATTTTCATCTATATAAGTTCCTGAAAAAATAATACTGTTTTTTATAGTACATCCTCTTCTTACTGTTACTCCAGGTCCTAATACTGAATTTTCGACTCTTCCTTCTATTTTACAACCATCACAAATTAATGAATTTAATACACTTCCTGTTATCCCTATTCTCACAGGTGCCAAATCTTCACTTCTTGTATAGATTTTCCATTCAGAATCATAAAGATTTATCCCTATTTCTTCTGATTTTTTTATCAAATCAAGGTTGGCATCAAGATAGGAATCATAAGTTCCTACATCCATCCAGTAACTATCGTAGCAATGAACAAAAACTTTTCTTTCTTCTTTTATCATCTGTGGAATAACATGTTTTCCAAAATCCAGATCTTCTTCAGGCATTTTTTCTAAGTATTCCAAAAGTGAGTCTGTATTGAAAATATAAATTCCCATAGAAGCAAGGTTGCTTTTAGGTTCAGCAGGTTTTTCTTCAAAGTTCAAAATCTTTTTATTTTCATCAACTTCAAAAATTCCAAATCTTCCTGCTTCTTCTATTGGTACTTCCTGAACTGCAATTGTCAATTCAGCGTTGCTTTGCAAATGATCAGCCAGCATCCATTTATAATTCATTTTATAAATATGATCTCCAGATAAAATCAGTACATATTTTGGTTTTTTACTTTTAATGAACTCTATGTTTTGTCTAATAGCATCAGCTGTACCTTGATACCATGCATTTCCCCCTGGCTTTTCATGAGGCTGTAACATTGTAACTCCTGAATCTCTTCTGTCAAAATCCCATGGTTTTCCTGAACCTATATGTTCATTTAACGAAAGGGGCAAATATTGTGTTAATAATGCAACATCATAAATTCCTGAATTTGAACAGTTACTCAATGCAAAATCAATAATTCTAAATTTTCCTCCAAAAGGAACACTTGGTTTAACTCTTTTTTCCGAAAGTATATCAAGTCTAGAACCTCTTCCACCTGCTAAAATCATAGCTAAAATTTTCATAACATTACCTCCATTTTAATCTCTACATTATAGTATACCCTATTTTTTTTAAAAAGGAAGATATATAAAAATTTTTTATTTTCTTATTCTAATCTGACTTATATATAAGACTTTTCAATAATTTTGCAGCTATTTCCCTTTTACTTCCTGTGTTTTAAAATATTCTATGACTTCTAAAAAATTATCAAACTTTTTATGTAGCATATCTTCTATATCTTCTGTTGGAGTCAATTTATCCGGTATCATTATAGGCAACATTCCTGCAACATATGCTGCTTTCACGCCATTTACTGAATCTTCAAAAACTATTGTTTTACTAGGATTTATATTCAGTTTTCCAGCTCCACGCAAAAATACTTCAGGATCCGGCTTTCCTCTTTCTACGTCATTAGCAGTTATAATATGACTAAAATAATGCTTTATTCCCTTGCTTTCCAACAATGTATTAGCCATAAAGCTGTCTGCCGATGTCCCCATCACCATCTTTTTTCCTTTTGAAGAAAGGAAATCCAACATTTCTTTTGCTCCTTTCATTAATGGAATATTTCCTTTTTTTGCCTCGTCTATTATGTAATTATAGACTTTTGAAGTTATTTCATCATATGGAAAATCTTTTCCAAATTCTTCAAGATAAATTCCTTTTGCTTCCTCGTTAGTTAATCCTGTTGTTTTTTCTATTAGATCATCAGTTACCTCAAAATTCAATTCCCCTATAAGTTTTTTTCCATATTCTACATACACTGTTTCTGTATCAAATAGTATTCCATCCATATCGAATATAAATAAGTCAATATTATCCAACAATTTATTTCTCATTAAATTCCTCCTTGTTATTCATTCGGTAAAATTGCAATTGATCTATGTGCCACAGCACTTATAACTTCATTAAATTGAAGTATTCCCACACTTAGAAATATTGCAACTCCTAGATGTTCTCCATCTCTTGCAATTCCAATCTTTCCACCAACACTTAATCCATTTATATTAGATTCAATCTGATTCATAGCCTCCCTGATGGCTCCTATTACAGCTCCATCATGTATATGCTCATCCTGAATAATTCCATTCCTTTTTGCCGCCATCAATGTACTTTCAATAAACTTAAATCTTGCATTAGGTATAGCTCCTCCAACATCGACAGCTGCAACTTTTATCTTTTTTTCTGCATATTCCTTTATCAGCCTTTTCTCTTCTTCTCTGGAAGAAATTGACATTTTTAAAGCAATTCTACATATATCAACACTTCTATTATCTTTAAATTCCATATTTCTCCTCACAATCAATATAAAACACTACACACAAATAAACTATATAAACATTAAAAATTAATATATTTATCTATTCTTTAAAAAATTTTATAAGATATTCAACTGCTTCCACATATCCTTCTTTACCTTTTCCATATATCTGTAACACACATGCAGGAGCTGTAACTGAAATTTTTCTAAATTCCTCCCTTTTATGAATATCGCTCAGATGTACTTCAACTGTAGGAATAGATACTGATTTTATAGCATCATGAATCGCATAGCTGTAATGAGTATAAGCTCCCGGATTAATAACAATCCCATCAATTTTTTCATAATATGCATTTTGAAT
>CAJPML010000144.1 GCA_905371725.1 Leptotrichia sp. oral taxon 215 | reverse complement strand
ATTTGTCATTATTTTTAAAATTTTTATTTTCTTCTTCCATAATTATCGCTATTCCAAGCACATCTTCTATTTTTTTCTTTAATGAATTATATGAATATTGTAAGGCCTCAACTTTTTCCAGATTTGAAATATTTACTGAAAACTTCTTTGTTTCCTTAAGCTGATCAAATATTGCAGCCAGCGCCTGCGGTGTATTCATATCTTCATCCATTGCCTCTATAAATTGTCTATCAAGTTCATCTACTTTTTCTTTAAATTCGTTGATACCATTATTTACAATATTATTTCCAGCATTATCTGAAATTTCCCCTTTAGAAGATACTTCACCTGAAAATTTTTCAATTATCTCTGAAAAACCGTTCATTGCACTTACTATATTTTTCAGTGTTTTTCTACTGTCCTCTATATTATCCATGGAAAAATTTATCGGTTTTCTATAATGAGTTCCTAATATAAATAATCTTACCACATTTCCAGGAAATTTTCCTAATATTTCCCTTAGCAAAAAAAAGTTTCCAAGCGATTTTGACATTTTGTCGCCATTTACCTGAATAAAACCATTATGAAGCCAGTAATTTGCAAAGTTCCCATGATATGCACATCTGCTCTGAGCTATTTCATTTTCATGATGAGGAAAAATCAGATCCTGTCCGCCACCATGAATATCAAATGTATCACCAAGATATTTTCTTGCCATCGCACTGCATTCTATATGCCATCCTGGACGGCCCTGCCCCCATGGGGAATCCCAGTAGGGCTCTCCTTCCTTCTTTCTTTTCCATAATGCAAAATCCAGCGGATTGTTCTTTTCTTCCATTACATTTACTCTCGCACCTATTTCCACCTCATCTATTTTCTGATTTGAAAGATGTCCGTATTCTTCAAATTTCTTCACTTCAAAAAATACATTTCCGTCCTTCTCATAAGCAAATCCTTCATTAATTAGTTTCTTTATAATTTCTATTATTTCAGGTATGTTTTCTGTTACTTTAGGCCGTATTATATCATCTGATATATTCAGAGGTTCTATATCTTCAAAAAAACCTTCTATATATTTTTCAGTCACCTGCTCTACGGAAATTCCCTCTTCATTTGATCTTTTTATTATTTTATCATCCACATCAGTAAAATTCTGGATATAAGTTACATCATATCCCCTATATTTAAAATATCTTGCCAATGTGTCAAAAACGATGATAGGTCTTGCATTTCCCAAATGAATATAGTTGTATACTGTAGGCCCGCAGACATACATTTTTACTTTTCCGTCTTCTATCGTCTTAAATTCTTCAATTTTATTTGACATTGTGTTGTAAAATCTCATTTTTTAATCTCCCTTGAACAATCCTTTTGTTTTTTAAATCATTTCTTTTAAAGCTTCAACATTTCCTATTTCAAAGTAGCCACCGTACAGCCGATTCCGCCTTCATTCTGATTGGCATCCTTAAATTCTGTCACATATTTTGAAGTTTTTAAAAATTCCTGAATTTTCTTTCTGAGAACCATCGTCCCTTTTCCATGAATAATATACACTTCGTGATACCCTGTCAGCATTGCCCTGTCGAGATATACTTCAAGGTCTGCTATCGCCTCATCGGCATTCTTTCCTCTCAGGTCTATTTCACCTCTTACCTGACTTGATTTAAGGGAAGCAAAACTTCTAAATTTATTCACTTTTTTCTTCTCAATTTTTACAATATCATCCATGGAAACAACCAGTTTCAATATTCCCGCCTGTACCTGAACACTATTTGTTTCAGGTATTATACGTAAAACTTTTCCATTCTGGTTCAATGTTTTTACAAGTACTTCTTCCCCTTCCTGAACATCAATATTTTTAGCAACTACTTTTCTTTCCTTTACATTCTGCTTTTTATCTGCTATAAATGATTCCCTCAGCATATTCAGGCTTCTCTGTGCATTTTTTGCCTCTTCCTTTTTTACTTCGTCCTGACTTATTCTGTCTATAAGATTTTTCGCCTTTGACTGCACTTCCTTCAGATAATTGTCAGCCTCTTCATATGCTTTCTTTATAACTTCATTTTTCTCATTTTCAACCTGAGTTATTTTCTGCTCATAGGAGTTTTTCTGCTCTTCAAGTTCCCTTCTTGTATTTTTCAGTTCAAATTTTAGTACTTCAAGCTCATCATTCTTTTCCTTGATGGACTTAAGCATTTCCTCCACTTTCTGGTTATCTTCGCTTATGTAGCTTCTGGCTGTATTTATTATCTGCTCACTTATTCCATATTTTCCTGCTATTATAAGGGCATTACTTTCTCCAGGAATCCCCTCAAGAAGTCTGTATGTTGGCGAAAGTGTTTCCACATTAAATTCCATTGATGCACTTTTTATGCCTGTTGTATTGAAGGCATAAGCCTTTACTTCGCTGTAGTGTGTCGTAATTATTGATTTTATATTCTTTCCGTTCAGATAGTCGATTATCGCCATTGCAAATGCCGCACCTTCCATAGGATCGGTACCGCTTCCAAGCTCATCCATCAGAACAAGGGAACTGCTGTTTGCCTCTTCCATTATTTCCTTTATTTTTTTTACGTGACCTGAAAAGGAAGACAGGTTCTGCTCTATGCTCTGTTCATCTCCAATATCTGCGAGGACACTTCCAAAATGTCCTATTTCCGTTTTTTCATTTGCTGGTACCGGAATTCCTGATAATGCCATTAATGTGAGTAATCCTGCCACCTTCAGAGTAACTGTCTTTCCTCCTGTATTCGGTCCTGTAATAAGCATTATATTTTCACTGTTTCCCAATTCAAAATTTATAGGAACAACTGTATTTTCGTCAATTAGAGGATGTCTCGCCTCTACAAGTTTCAAGTATTCCTTATTTATAACTTTAGGCACTGTACATTTCTTATTTATTGAATATACTGTCTTGGCATTCAAATAATCCAGTCTTTCCAGAATTTCCTTTATTCTGATTATCTCTTCCTTTTTAGTTCTTATAAGTTCTGTAAGTCTTAACAGTATTTTTCTTATTTCTTCCCTTTCACGTGCTTCATATTCCCTGAGCTTGTTATTTAACGAAACAACGTTTAAAGGTTCTATATACACCGTACTTCCAGTTGCTGACCTGTCATGCTCTATTCCTTTTATAAGGCCTTTAAAATCTGTTTTTACAGCTATTACATATCTGTCATTTCTTTGAGTAATTATTCTTTCCTGAATTGCCCTCTGTGTTTCTTTATTATTCATAAGGTCATCAAATTTTTCTTTTATATTGGCATTTATATTCTGTTTCTGCCTTCTCACATCTCTTAATCCGATTGAGGCATCATCTTTCAGGTTTCTGTCATCATTTATGGCATCTCCTATAAACTGCTCTATTTCCTTCACTTCTTCAACATCTGTAAACAGTGCCCATATTGTCCTGTATTTATCCCTCACATTTTTTGCCCTGCTCTTGGAAATTCTGAATACAGACAGATTTTTCTTTAAATCTGCCAGGTCTTCAGCATTCAGATATGAACCTATCAGCTCAATTGAATTTATGTATCTCTGTATGTTTGACAGTCCTGTAAGCTCAAATCCGTCATCAAATTTGTAAAAATCAATCAGGTCTGCCATCAGCATGAGTTCCTTGTCAAGTGTCGACTTATCCTTAATGATATCCGTATCTATAAATTTTTCCTTTGTTTTTTCAAGTTTTGATAGATTTATAAGTTCATTTATTATTTTATAAAATTCAAGTACATCATATTTCTTTTCCATTTTTCTTCCTTCTTTTCTGTTTAATTCTATTTATTTTTCACCCAGAATAATATTTTTCATATTTTCCGAGCTGAAAATACACTCTAATATTGTTCAGAATTATTATAACATGAAATTAGACTTTTACAAATAATAAGATTTTAAATATTAAGATAAAAACAATCTTAAAAGCACATTTGACTTAGAATATTCCTGTCAGATGTGCTTTTTTAAGGTTATTTCTTTTTAACAAGTTTGTATTTTTCCATTTTTCAATTTACGCTATTTAATTTTTTAAAAGAATATAACAAAAATAAGAAAGATTCCCTCTAAAATTGTAGATATCATTAAAAATCTTTTTCTTATAATTTCATTTTTATATGTATATACTATTTTTAATATATAGAATATAATTAATAAAAGCATAATTGATGCTTGTACAAAATAATTTCTATCTAATATTATTTTTCCGCCTGCATTGCTCTGATTAAACAATGTCCAAATATATAAAACACCTGCTAAATATATGACGACTCCTATTGAAATGACTGTATCAGTAAAAATTATCACATTTTTAAAATTAATC
>CAJPML010000143.1 GCA_905371725.1 Leptotrichia sp. oral taxon 215 | reverse complement strand
AATACATTTCTTATATGTCTGTTTGTATATCCTATTGATTTTAATATACCTATATCCTTTATTTTTTCCCTTACAATCATATTTAAAATAACTGATACTGCAAAGCAGGCTATTATAAGAAGTAAACTTAATATTGCAATTAAAACAAACCTTTCAAACTGGACTGCATTAAGAAGATTGTGATTTATTCTCTTCCAGCTTGTAACTTTAAAATCGCTTTTTTGAAGTTTTTCCAAAACTTTTTCCATTACTTCTTCTATTTTTTGAGGATGTCCTGTCATAATTCCTATTTCCGTAGCCACTCCTCCTTGTTCTAATATTATCTGCATCGTTTTCAATGGTACTATTACAAGGTTTGAATCATAGTCAAGAAACCCTGTTTTAAATATTCCTTTTACTTTAAGTTTTAATTCTTTATTTTCAGCCGAAACTAAGCTCAATTCATCTCCAATCTTTAATTGCAGTTCGTTTGAAAGCTCTTCCCCAATTAATATTGACTCTAATTCTGAAACATCATTACTTCCCTTTACAATTCTCAGATTAAAATCATTTTTTACATTTTTCGCATCTATTCCTTTTGCTAATACTCCCTTGGCAAAATTGTTAAATCTTATTATAGACTGACTGTTTATCTGGGGAATAACTGCTTTTACATCTTTTATTCCCTTCGTTTTCTCAATTACATCCTCATAATTTTCAAAAAAACTTTTTTTGCTATCCTTTATCAATATATGAGGACTTAGTGTCAATAATGAACTTATCATATTTTTTTCAAGACCATTTGACACTGTCAATGACACAATAAAAACTGTTACTGCAATTGCTACTCCTAAAATAGAAAATATACTTTGAAATTTTCTTTCCAATATGTGTCTTATTGCTATAAAAAATTCTACCATTCTTCATTTCCTTCCTTTTTATTGTATATCACTTGACATATCAGATGATATACTATAATTCTGCATTAACTGTTCTTTCTGTGCTTCCACTTCTTTTACATCTAGAACTATTTCATCTCCTTTATCATTTTCAAAAATGATAAATTCTGATTTGACATTTCTTACTTTTCTTGTAAAATCTTTAAAATCTTCATATTTTTCACCATTTACTTTTACAATAACTTCATTTGTCAAATCTGAATATCCAAGATTTACATCAAAAGCCAGAACTCTTACAAGTACTACAAGCTGTTTATAATCCTTATATGAATCTTCCTTGTTATAAACTGATATTAATGAACCAATTGCAGACTCAGATTCAATTGCTGCTGACATATAATTGCTTGTTAAAGGTTCAAACAGCAGTCCCCCATATATAAAATAAGAAGGTGGTGTTTCAACAGGAACATCTGTTATTACTGTAAATCTTATATCTTTTTTCTGTAATTTCACATTTCCTGTCTTAGTTTTCTTATCTCTTATAATTTCATAACTAAGGCTATCTCCATATTTCTTTTGCTGATTTATGTAAGAAATATCTGTTTTTTCATTTTTTCTAAATTCTATTGTTCCATCATATTCAATAGGATAATTATCAAGTTTCATCAGCACATCATTTTTTTGAAGAACTCCTTCAAATGGTGAATTTTTAAATACTTTTTTTATAAGAACTCCACCTTGCTTATTTTCTATTCCTAGCATCCTTCTATGAGAATGACTTTCAAGTTCTGTTAATTCCAATCCTAAAGCCGGAGGACCATCATACTTTCCATCCTTAATGTCATCAAGAAAGTTATTTACTATATTTACAGGAATAAAATATCCTATATTATCTGCAGAACTTAATCCTGCAAAAGCAACTCCTACGACTTTACCATTACTTACAACCGGCCCTCCACTGTTACCACTGTTTATTGCGGCATCAGTCTGACCTATCAAAAATCTCTTATTTGTCAGAGTATACATGCTATGTTCCATTCTTGAAACAATTCCCTGTGTCGTACTTAATTTGTCTCCACCTAAAGGATATCCATAAACTGTTAATTTTTCCTGAATTAGAGGTAATGGCCCAAATTTCAATGAAGAAGTCCCTGAAAAGAACGATTTATCTTCAACTTCAATTAAAGCAAGATCATACTCTTCTGAAATAAATTTTACAACTGCCTTATATTTTTTTGCATCTCCGTCTTTTCTTATTTGCAAAAATCTAGAATTTAAAACTGCATGTGCATTTGTTATAATTCTATTTCCTTCAATTATAAATCCCGTAGCCGTAGAATTATCATTTTGGCTAAATTGCCATGGAGAAGTATAATCAAAAAACTGGTATGAAGAATAAACCTTTACAAGGGCTTTTTTTATTGCAGCATCTTCCGCAAATACTGTCATACATAAAAATAAATTAATTATTATCAAAAGTTTTTTCAACTTTTTCACTTCCTTTCATATGTTTAATACTTTTTTATAATAAATTTTTTCTTTATATTATTTTGAATAATTTTCAAAAAAAGTAATTCATCACTTATGTTTAGTCTAATTTTAATTAATCTGTTGTCATCAGTTATAATTTCCAAATAACGGTCATATCTGTTTCCTTTTACTTTATCTATTTTTACAGTTGCTGAATTTATTTTATCCATGTTTATTTTTAATTTTCCCAAAATAATTTCCTTATCTTTAATAAAGATTTTATATTTTATCATTGAAATAAATGAAACTAGAACATAAGAAAATAATACTGGTATCAAAATTATTTTAAGAATTGTTGCCTTTTCTATTCCCATTGATATCTTATAAAAAGAATATGAGGCAATCAGTAATATAGTTATAAAAAAAAGAGACGACGAAATAATATACTTCCTATTTCCTCTAAAAATATACATTTCTTTTTCGCCTTCTATTTTGAATGTTTCCAATTTTTTCTCTAATTTTTTTAAATCATATAATTCTAACATATTTTTTTATCTACAGATTGTTATAAAATTTATATCTACTTATTTTCTTCGTCAGCAACCTTGTAAATAGTCTCTCCTTCTTTTTTCATATCTAATGTATCTCTTGCGACTCTCTCTATTTTTTCTTCTTCACTGAAATTATCAATCTTATCCTGTAAAACCTTTTTCTTTTCATTAAAATCTTCTACTTCTTTTTCCAGGTTTACTATATCTTTCTTTAGAGACTCTTTCATAATATATATATTAAAAGCCTGATAAAAAAGAATTCCTATTAAAGTTATAAATAATACATTTACAACTAGAAATAATTTCTTGCCCATTATTCTTCTCCTAAATTTACAATTATCATATTATTTTTCATTTCTAATCTTTTCTATTTCCTTTATAAAACTTTCTAAACTGTCAAATTTTTTATAGACAGAAGCAAATCTCACATAAGCTATTTCATCAAGATCCAGCAAATATGACATTATTATATTCCCAAGATCACTTGATTTTATTTCCCCAGAATATTTTGTAAGTATTTCTCTTTCAATTTTGTCTATCGCTTCTTCGATCTTTTCAGAATCTACCTTTCTTTTTTCTAAGGAACGTGCAATTCCTTTATGAACTTTTTCTCTGGAATAAGATTGTCTTGTCCCGTCTTTTTTTATTACGTACAAAGTTAGTTCTGCGACTTTTTCATGTGTAGTAAATCTTTTTTTGCAATTTTCGCACTCTCGACGTCTTTTAATCGAATTCCCATCAGAATATGCCCTACTGTCTATTACTTTGGTATTTTCACTCCCGCAAAATGGACATTTCATAATTTCCCCTTTTTATTTCATTTGAATTTTTATTCCTAACTAATTTACCTAATTCAATATACACATTTTAAACTTCTTCAGCTTTAATAATATCTATTATTTCTTTTCCTGTTTTTGCTTTTAAAAGACTTTCCCTGAATCTATCTTCCTTAATCCATCTTGAAATTCTTGCTAGAACTTTTAAATATTCCTGCGTATCTTCTTCAGGACATAAAAACATAAAAAATATTTTCACATTTTCTTCATCAAGTGAATCATATTCTATTCCATTTTTTGAAATTCCAAGTGTAACTACAAGTTCATCTACAGCTTTAGTCTTTGCATGGGGTAAAGCAACCCCTTTTCCTATTCCAGTTGACCCTAATTCTTCACGGGCATAAATATCACTAAGTCCTAATTCCTTATTTTTTATGGAATCTGAATCCTTAATGGCTCCATATAATTCTTTAATGACCATATTTTTAACTTTTGATTTTAAATCAAGATTAACTGTTTCTTCATTAATATAATCTGCTATTTTCTTACCTTTTATCATAAATCCTCCACAATAAATTTTCTAATTTTTAATTTTACTTGTAAATTTTCATTTATGTAACTT
>CAJPML010000142.1 GCA_905371725.1 Leptotrichia sp. oral taxon 215 | reverse complement strand
ATTTAAATATATATAAAAAACTAAATTTTTGGGAGGAGAATAAAATGAAATTTGAAGAAATCAAATCAAAGGCGGAAAGTTACAGAGCGGACATGACAAAGTTTTTAAGAGAGTTGGTAAAAATACCTGGTGAAAGTGCTGAAGAAAAAGGTCATGCATTAAGAATCAAGGAAGAAATGGAAAAAGTCGGATTTGATAAAGTAGAAATAGACCCTCAGGGGAATGTTATGGGATATATGGGAACAGGATCAAAGATAATTGCATTTGATGGACATATAGATACAGTAGGAATAGGAGAAATTAGAAACTGGGAATTCGATCCTTATGAAGGATATGAAACAGATGAAGAAATAGGAGGAAGAGGAACAAGTGACCAGCTTGGTGGAGTTGTTTCAGCAGTTTATGGAGCAAAAATAATGAAAGATCTCGGACTGATAAAACCTGATCATACAATTCTTGTAGTTGGAAGTGTACAGGAAGAAGATTGTGATGGATTATGCTGGCAATATATAATAAAAGAAGACAAAATAAGACCTGAATTTGTTGTTTCTACTGAGCCTACAGATGGAGGAATATATAGAGGTCAAAGAGGAAGAATGGAAATCAGAGTAGAAGTAAAAGGTGTTTCATGTCACGGTTCAGCTCCTGAAAGAGGAGATAATGCTATTTACAAAATGGCAGACATCTTACAGGATGTACGTTCTTTAAATGAAAACGATGCTTCTGAGGGAAATGAAATAAAAGGATTAGTAAAAATGCTGGATAAAAAGTATAATCCTGAATGGGAAGAAGCTAACTTCCTTGGAAGAGGTACAGTAACAGCTTCACAAATTTTCTACACAAGTCCAAGTAGATGTGCTGTTGCAGATTTTTGTGCAGTATCACTTGATAGAAGAATGACAGCTGGAGAAACTTGGGAATATTGTCTTGAAGAAATTAGACAGCTGCCTTCAGTTAAAAAATATGGAAGTGATGTAACAGTTCTTATGTATGACTATGACAGACCTTCATATACTGGATTAGTTTATCCTATAGAATGCTACTTCCCAACTTGGGTACTTCCTAAAGATCATAAAGTAACATTGTCATTGGAAGAAGCATATAAATCATTATACGGAGAAAAGAGAATTGGTTCTAAGTCAACTGTGGAATCCAGAGTAAACAGACCTCTTGTGGATAAATGGACATTCTCTACAAATGGAGTTTCAATTATGGGAAGAAATGGAATTCCTGTAATAGGATTTGGGCCAGGGGCAGAAGCTCAGGCACATGCACCTAATGAAAGAAGCTGGAAAGATGATCTTGTAGTATGTGCGGCAGTGTATGCAGCTCTCCCAGGAGTTTATGCTTCAAAATAGTATTCTGAGCAGAATCTATGAGGCAAATGTGGTCACAAAGAAAGTAGATAAAATGGATAAAATTAGTCATAAAAAATTAAAATAAAAGTATTTCAGGAGGAGAAAAAATTTATGGACAAAACACAAGAATTTAAAAAAATAATGGAAGAACTTGGAAAATTGAAATTTAATGAAATGTATGAAAATGACTTTTTCTTAACTTGGGAAAAAACAAGTGATGAATTAAAAGCAACATTTGCAGTGGCAGATGCATTGAGAAACCTGAGAGAAAGAAATATTTCTACAAAAATATTTGATAGTGGACTTGGAATTTCATTATTTAGAGATAATTCTACAAGAACAAGATTCAGTTTCGCAAGTGCCTGCAATCTGTTAGGGCTTGAAGTTCAGGATCTTGATGAAGGAAAATCACAGATAGCACACGGAGAAACAGTAAGAGAAACTGCAAATATGATTTCATTCATGGCTGATGTTATAGGAATAAGAGATGATATGTACATTGGTAAAGGAAATACATACATGAGAGAAGTTTCAGAAGCTGTAAAAGATGGAAATGCGGCTGGAGTACTTGAACAAAGACCTACATTAGTAAACTTACAATGTGATATAGACCACCCTACTCAAAGTATGGCAGATATGCTGCATATAATTCATGAGTTTGGAGGAGTTGAAAATTTAAAAGGTAAGAAAATAGCTATGACATGGGCTTATTCACCATCATATGGAAAACCTCTTTCAGTACCTCAAGGAATTATAGGGTTAATGACAAGATTTGGAATGGATGTTGTTCTTGCACATCCTGAAGGATATGAAGTAATGCCTGAAGTTGAAGAAGTAGCTAAGAAAAATGCTGCTGAATCAGGAGGAAGTTTCAAAAAAGTAAACAGCATGGCAGAAGCATTTAAGGATGCAGATATAGTTTATCCAAAAAGCTGGGCTCCTTTTGCAGCTATGGAAAAAAGAACTAATTTATATGGAGAAGGAAAATTTGACGAAATTAATAAATTAGAAAAAGAATTGCTTGCCCAAAATGGAAATCATAAAGACTGGGAATGTACAGAAGAACTGATGAAACTTACTAAAGAAGGAAAAGCACTTTATATGCACTGTTTGCCAGCAGACATTACAGGAGTAAGCTGTGAAGCTGGGGAAGTTGAAGCATCAGTATTCGACAGATACAGAGAACCATTGTACAAAGAAGCAGGATTCAAGCCTTATATTATTGCTGCAATGATGTTCTTAAGCAAAGTTAAAGATCCTAAAGAATTGCTTGAAAAATTGGAAGAACTAGGGAAAAAAAGAGTTCTTGACAAATAGTTTTTCCGCAAAAGTTTGTAATAATCTTTCATATAATTTTTAATCATGGTGCGGTTACATGGTGGAAATCATGGTAGCCGCACTGAGTAAACTGAAATAAATTTAGAGGAGGAGAAGGTCATGAGTGGAAAAGAAAAATTATCAGATAAAGAATTAATTTACCAATTAGACGGAAGACCAAGTTTTAAAGTAGCATTTCCTCTTGGATTTCAACATGTTTTAGCTATGTTTACAGGGAACTTGGCTCCTATATTGATATTATCTGGTGTATTAGGTCTTGATGGTGTTTCAAGATTAAGACTGATACAATGTGCAATGTTTGTTTCAGGATTGACAACTTTTGTCCAGCTGTATCCTATAAAAATAGGAAAGTTCCAGATAGGAGCAGGATTACCAATAGTTATGGGAACTTCTTTTGCATTTGTCCCAACTTCTAAAACATTAGGTGCAAAATTTGGGCTGGCAGGTGTTTTAGGTGGTGCGATATTGGGAAGTTTGGTAGAAGTTGTAATGGGAATATTTTACAAACCTCTGAAAAAGTTATTTCCGCCTATTGTTGTAGGAAGTGTCCTCATAACAATAGGTATACATCTTCTTGATGTTGGAGTAGATTATTTTGCAGGAGGAGCTGCTGCAAAAGCTGCTGGAGATTATGGCTCAATAGCTAACCTGACACTAGGATTTATAGTTTTTTTCACTATCATATTGCTACAGAAGTTCGGAAAAGGGATGTGGAAGATGTCTGCAATACTGATAGGTTTAATAGTAGGATATATCGCAGCTTTTTTTATGGGAAAATTAAACTTTTCACAAATTATTTCAACTCCTTTTTTTGGTGTCCCATCACCTATAATAATGCCTTGGGATTTAAAATTTCCTGTAGAAGCAGTATTTAGTTTTGCAACGATTTATATAGTTGCAGGACTCGAAACAATAGGAAATACAAGTGGAATTACTATAGCAGGATTTAACAGGGAAGCAACAGGGGAAGAGACTTCAGGGGCATTACTCGCAAATGCGACAGGATCTATAATAGCGGTACTTTTCAATGCATTGCCTAATACAGCGTTTGGTCAAAATGCAGGGATAGTTGCAATGACAAAAGTTGTAAATAAATGGTGTATTGCAATGGGAGCGTTTGTGCTTATGGGAGCAGCATTTTTTCCTAAAATTGGTATGGTATTTAATATTATGCCTTCAAGTGTACTGGGTGGAGCAGTTATAACAGTATTTGCAATGATACTTATAAATGGAATAAAAATGATAGCAAAAGCAGGATTCAGTGACAGAAATTTAATAGTTCTTGGAGTAATTTTTGGATTAGGTCTAGGATTAGGGGCGCACCCTGAGGCAGTTACAGGATTGCCACCATATATTGGTTTTCTATTTAAAGATACAGTTGCCTGTGTGTGTGTAATTTCAATTTTAGCAAATATGATATTTCCGTCTGATTCTAACGAAAAATAACAACTGCTAAGAATTAAAGTGCAGAGAATAATAGATTTTTGAAAATCAATAAATTTAAGTGAGGAAAATTGAGGTTTCGAATTATTCATAAATAATTATAAAAGCAAAACCTTAAAATAGATAGACAGTATAAATAAAATTTGATAATTAAAGATTGTATAGAGAAAATAAACATTAA
>CAJPML010000141.1 GCA_905371725.1 Leptotrichia sp. oral taxon 215 | reverse complement strand
GCTGATCAAATTCCACATCATATTTATTCATTAGATAATCATTCAATTGGCTACGATTATCAAATTTTATTGCCTGAAAAGGTTCCTGGAATGCTAATTTTTCAATGAACATCAGTTTTCCATCTGAAGTTGGCACTAAAACTCCTACATGACCTATAAATAAAAAGTTTTCTTCAGCACTAATCATAGAATGAAAGAACACGGAAATTAATGAAATTTTATTCTGATTAGTAAATTTAATATTCTTTTTTGCCCAGTCTTCCTTTACTTTTTTTAGATGAACCGATGTATCTTTTGTATTTTCTGTATTTACTGCAGAAAAAAGACTTTCAAACTGATTTCTTTCACCATCAGTAAATACTTTTATTGGAAAATTATTCAATGCATCTTCATCAATAAACAGCTGCTCTGTGTTCTTTATTTCAGGTTTTCCTACTGAAATAAAGTCCCTCATAAGTTCATACGAAGTAATTCTGCAGTTCTGACCTACAAATTTAGGACTTTTCTTACTCCATTGTTCCTGTATTTCCGCCTGATCATAAGTTGGACTTAGTTCTTCAGTTGTTTTAAATCCTTCTTTTACAAATGTTTTATTTTGACCTATATTATTGAAATAATTTACCCCCTCAAGAAAATCCTTTATATTTTTCTCTGAAACTCCAGCATTTTTAAGTTCCTTCTGAACTTCCTCCTGAGTTGCCTTATCCAATAAATTTGAATAGGTAATTTTCTTTAAGTATTCCTCTTTATTATTTTCTGCTGCATTTTTTTCATTATTGACAGTGTTATTTTCTTTAATGTCCTTTTTTTCTGTTTTTCCTGAACAGCTTAACAATAAGATACCGCATATCAGTAAAATTAAAACTTTTCTTTTCATTTGCTTTATATTCTCTCCTTAATTTTATATTCAGTTTATTTCCAGTGTGAGTTTACTACTTATTTCTTAGATATGACTTTATTTATTATTTTTTTTGTTTTATTGGACTAAATCCAGTCTATCATTTACTTTGTCAATAATTTTTACAATATTTGTCAATACATCCCTTTTATTATTAAATAGCTGAAATAGACCACCAAACTTATCTGCTTCCGGAAAATCCTTCAATTCTTTTTTATCTATACTTCCATTTTTCACTATATAATCTACAATATGTTTCACAAAATTAATTTGATCTGAGTTCAGATTTTCATTACTTAAAAATAAAGAGAATTCCTTTTCAACAGCTTTTCTGTCCATTCCTATAATCTTTGAAACCATTTTTAGTAAAGGGATTTTCCCATAAGTCTTTTCATATTCTTCTTTTGTTCCTAGATCTTCCCATAAAATCTTTTCTAAATATTTTATGTCATACATTGTTAGTGGAATATTATTCTTTAATTTCTGTATAACATCATCGTTTTTATATTTTTCAAGATACTCTTCCACCCGTTTATTATATTTTTCAAATTTATTTACAATTTTAAAATTTTCTCCTGTTTCACGTTCTCCGTAATCCACTATTTCATCTCTAAAATCTGTATAATAAATTTTTGTTGTTATTCCATCTAAAAGTGTTACTAAATCCCTTAGTTCTTTTCTTACTTCTTCAAACTGAAATAAATCTGCATTTTCCCAAAATTCTTCTTTTTGAATTTTAGTTATTGTTTCCTTTTTTTTAGAAATTTTTTCTATAGTTCCTTTTTCACTAAGTTTTTCTGCTGTTTCTATTACTCTATTTTTAGCTCTTAAAAAAGACTTTTTTTCTAAATAGGCATTTTCAATTACATACATCTGATAATCAAATCTTTTTGGCAGTTCCTCTTCCTCCCTGTATGTTACAAGAGGGGCAATTACGTTTTTTAATTCCTGTACATCTTTTTCATTAAGAGCTTTATAACTATCTATTTTTTTATATTTATCAATTATTGCTCCCTTCATACGTACATCAAAACGATTATCATTTATATCTAAGATACTGCTAATGATATCACTTATCAAATTATTTCTATATTCAATTAGAGATTTTTCCTGATAATTTAAGTGCTGTAAAGATTTTATTATATCCACTTTTGCTCCGAATATACTCTCAGAAATTGATTTTGTAATTTTTATTTCTTTACCATCAACATTTACTTCAAAAAATTCAAAATTCTTATAACAGTCAAAAATCATAAATCTTTCCTTATCAATTCCAGGCCCAAATAAATCTTTACATAATCTTGTTCCTCTTCCTATCATTTGCCAAAATTTAGCTTTTGATTTTATTTTCTTAAAGAAAACAAGATTCAATATTTCAGGAACATCAATTCCTGTATCAAGCATATCCACCGATACTGCTATTTGAGGATATGAGATTTTATCTTTAAAATTATCAATAACATCATCTACAAATTTTATATTATGATAAATTGCCTGAGCAAATTTTCCTCTATATTCAGGATATAGTTTATTAAATCTTTCAACAATAAAATTTGCATGTCTTTGATTTACAGCGAAAATGATGGTTTTACCAAGTTTATCTCCACCTTCAACTTTTAGTCCATTATTCATTAACGTTTTAATGACAAGATCTACTGTTTCCTTATTAAAAAGTGTTTTATTCACTTCTTCACTTGAGATTTCTTCTTTCTCTTCATCAAAAGTTTCTTCAAATTCTTCTTTTTCCTCTTCACTTAGTTCGCTATATTTCAATCCATCCCTTACAATTTTCAGCCCAACATCTATCGGTTTTCCATAATGAACTAGATAACCTTCTTCTATAGCCTGGTCTAATTCATAAGCAAATGTAGGATTATCATTTTCCAACTCAAATATTCTATATGTATTTTTATCTATCTCATTTTTAGGAGTGGCTGTCAATCCTAATAAATTTGCATCAAAATAATCAAATATTGCCTGATACTTTTTATAAATGCTTCTATGACTTTCATCTACTATTATCAAATCAAAATAACCACTTGTAAAAATCCTGCTTCCATCCTTATTTTTAGTGTCATCAATTGCATTCATCATTGTAGGATATGTTGAAAAAATCATTCTACTTTCCACATCATCTCTGTTATCTAAAAGATTACACAGCGAAAGATTCGGCAGATATTCCTTAAAACTGTTTTTCGCTTGCTTTACTAAAGCTGTCCTGTCTGCAAGAAACAATATATTCTTTACCCAGTTGTATCTTGTCAGGATATCCACTATAGAAGCGGCTGTTCTCGTTTTACCACTTCCTGTAGCCATTACAAGTAGCATTTTTCTATATCCTTTTTCCAATGCTTCTGTAACTCTTATAACTGCTTCTTTTTGATAAACCCTATTTGTTATCTCATCTTTTATATCTGTACTTATGTTCTTTAGAGATTTTCTGTTTCCTCTTCTGAATATTAGTTTTTCCAGATCCTTTTTACTGTATATACTAGATACTTGTCTTTCAGGATAATTCAAATCATCCCAAATATAATAATCAAGACCATTAGTAAAAAATATTACTGGTCTTACACCATATTTTTTTTCAAGTGCATCTGCATACTCCTTAGCCTGATTTTTTCCTGTCATAGGATCTATATTTAACTTTTTTGCTTCTATTACTGCCAGTGGAACTCCATTATCTCCATAAAGTACGTAGTCTGCCTTTCCTTTTCCACTTGGAGTTGAAATACCTGAAATTTCAACTTCCAGCATACAGTCTTCTCCTATAGTCCAACCTTCATTTTCTATAACCAGGTCAATGTATCTTTCCCTTGTTTCAGTTTCAGATATTTCATCTATTTTATATTCTCTTTCTTTTTCATTTACTTTACGTTTTTCTTCATTTTCTTTTCTTAATGCCTGATTTTCATTAGATAATTCTTCAAGCTTCTTATTAATTTCTGCAAGCTGTTTAGATAATTTGTCTTTTTCAGACTGAACTTTAATTATTTTATCAGTTTCTCCAAGTATTGATTCATCAAATTCCACATTTGAGTAATGTCTTGAATATGAATAATCAATCCATGCAGTAAATGAAAATAAATTTCTAAGACTTAAAACTGCTTCTTCCCTTTTTATAACCCTTCCAGAATGAACAGCTTTATTTCCTAATTGCTGTATGTAGGAAAGTAGACCGCTCATATTATAAGGAATTATATCTCTAAATTTTTTTCCTTTTATCAATGTAGCCAAATTAGCCTGCTGCGGCATTCTTAATTCAGCATCATTTGCATAAACCCATTTTACAGCAAGTTCCAATGCTTTCCTTACAAAAGTTACTGTTGCCGAATAGGAGACATTCATAAGTTCTTCTGCTTCTATACAGGCATCTGTAAATATTTTATAGCTGTTATCCTTTTTTAAAAATTCAAAGTTAGACATCTTCTTC
>CAJPML010000140.1 GCA_905371725.1 Leptotrichia sp. oral taxon 215 | reverse complement strand
TTAGATTCGAAGGAGGTGGACAGTCATGAAAAACTTCAAATTTTTAATATTATTATTGGTTGTTGTAGCCGGAATAAGTTTTGCTGCCGGAAGAAATAACAGAGCCGAAAGAGCAAAAAGAGGAAAAGGTAATTCATATATTATTGATGTACAACCGAGAAGATTCTGTGGAAAAGATGGTAGTGGTCATTGGATACCATGTGAGGGTGGTGGAGAAAAACCTATGCCTGAATAATTAAGTAGAATCTTATGAACCTTCCTTTAAAAAAGAGTTATTTGCTTAAAGGAGTTTTATTCACAGTTAAATCTCTTTGAAAATAAACTAAAATGAAATTTTGGATTAACAGTGAAAAAAATCAGGTTATATAAAAAAGCTGTCTCAAAATAGGAAAAATATCTGAATATATAAAAGACATGTTTATTTATTTTCTATTTCATATCATAAAATTATAATGATTTATAGATATAATTTTTTATATTGACTTTTAGTTTTCCTTTTGGGACAGCTCAATTGCATAATAATTATAATAATTGTAGATAAATATATTGTCTAATAAGGAGGTATATTATTAGTTTGATTTCAAAAAGATTTTAATATGATCAAAAAAATTACTATCAAAGGAGAGGTATCTATGAGCAATAATCTTAGAAAGCTTGAAAAAGATTTAAGAGCAATGGCAAAAAGATGTAAGGAAATTAAATATACAAGGGGGTTATTGTTACTGTTTCTGTTAAGTGGAATATTGTCATTTTCGACATTACAATCTACTGAAGTAAAGAATGTAGAAAACTCAATAAATCAGGCAAGGAAAGAATTAAATACTTCAATTAGCAGCCTCCAGAAAACTTTTAAGCAAGTAAGACAGGAAAATAACAGACTGATGAAAGATGCCAATAAAGAGTTAATTATGTTAATGGAAGAAGGAGATCACATAGTGAAATCACCTTGGAGCTCATGGCAATTTGGTCTAGGAAAATACACATATAACAAATGGAGTGGAAGCTACAAAGGGGATAATAATAAAAATCAGATATATCCATATTATGGTGTTTATTCCAGATCTGGTGATTTAGATAGATATATAGGAAAAGGGAATACTTTCTTTTATAATCTTGCTAAAAATAATCTTGGTACAGGTTATCTAAATGATTTGACATCAGCTCTGTCAATTAGACAAAATAGAGATGAAGATATAAGCAATTCAGGATTTGCAAATCTTGAACTACTCAATGAGAGACCATTAGTAGCTGATGTAAATGCCAATGTAGTACCAAAGGAGGTAAGTCGTACACCTCAATCGCCATCAATCAACCCAGCACAGCCTCCTACAATAAATATACCTTCTGTTAATTATAATATAAGTGTGAATAGACCTGGTACACCTGGAACTGCTGAGACATTTAATATTGATTTGGGATCGTATTGTAATGGAATGGAAGAATGCTTGTGGCAGGATGAACGTCTTGAAGGTGGAACCATTGCAGATGGGGATAAGTATGGTTTTAATGACTTTGATGGTGATGGTTATGATGACGGATATGATGGTTATGCTGGATATAGACATTTTAATAACGATACTCCTGGTTACACTGCAAGTGTTACAGCAACGACAAATACTAGTGCACATGGTATGACAGGAGTAAATGCATCAAGTCTTATTTATTCATGGAATATTAATTCTCCTACTGGAAGAGGACAATGGAGACTGTTAAATACTTATCTTGATGTACAGTCAGATAGAAATGATCCTTTAAAAGAGGTTAATTTAACTGTTAATACTGATCATGAAATAAGTTCCGTGAATATGCTTGACAGTATGCCGGATAGTAACTTTAACAGCTGGATACCTGGTCTGCTTGCTGCTTTACCACCTGGATATTCTTCATTATCGGTTAATAAAAAATATGAAATATATATGAATAGACCTTTTAATACACAGGCATTTTACGTAGGAGGTAGCCGTTTTGCAACTCTGGATAATGTAACAGGTGGAGGTTCAATTAATAATCAGGCAAAACTTAATCTAGTGGGTCCTCTGACTGTAGGACTGGAAGTACAGTATGATAAAATAGGGGATAGAACAAGAAGCCTTATAAATAGTGGAATTATATCAGATCGTAATGAAACCGGCATGGTTTTTTCAAATGGTAGCGGAGGAACTGTTAACAGGGGAGACCATATTAGCCTTGATTTAGGTATATATAACTGGAAACGGGATGATAATTATTGGGGTCATAATATAATTGACAGTTCCAGTATAAGAGAGGATACTGTAACAGGTGGATGGGGAACAGCCTCTCTTAATATTTCTGTCGGTTCAGGTCATGAGAAGGTTTTCTATCGTAATCAGGAAGGATATATTGGAGGAAAAGTAGGACTTATTCTTACCCGTGAAGATGGAGAAGAAAAAACAAATGATGATAATGATAGATATAAGCTTACAAATAGCGGAACAATAGATTTTAGGGGAGATGATTCTATAGGAATACAGGTATACAGCCCGTTTTCACATTTAACAGATACTCGTCATTTTCCAGCTTCTACTGAAGAAATTAATGGTAACACTTATGAGGTTTTTACAAGTTTAATTGAAAGAAAAATTGTAAAAGTAGATGTAAAAAACGAAAGTACAATAACAACAACAGGAGCAAAAAGTTATGGAATGAAAATATCTTCCAGAGTAAATTATAATGAATCATCTGTAGTTAATGAAACAAGCGGAGTAATAAATGTTGCAGGATATGGAGAAGACAATGTAAATAATCCAGGTAACTCAGCAGGAATTGCTGTACTTGAAGACAAAACTCAGACAGGTAAAAATTTTTATGAAAATCAGTGGCTGACGACTTTGGGAGCAATAGATGGTTATGTAAAACCTGATGGAAGCATAGATTCATCTGTTCAGTCTACTTCTCCTAAACCAATTGTTGCAGGAGATATGGTTAAAAATAATGGGAAGATACAAGTGGCAGGAAACAGCAATAGTGGAATGTTCTTGCAGACAGCATTTGATGACACTTTTGTCTCAAATGGAACAATATCAATAAAAAAAGATTTTGTAGATAATACTGACTATGACAAGATTTCAAATAAAAATATAGGAATAAGGATAGACAGTGGTGTCATTGCAGATCAACAGACATATGTAGTTGATTATGAGCCTCAGGTTTGGGGTAATCCTAAAGGATATGTAACTTACAGTGCACAAGGTTCTTCAACTCAGACCGGAAATCCACCTATTACTTCTGATGGTGTAGATACTAGGGGAATTATAAGTAAACTTGGAACACAAAAAGGGATTAACACAGCTAATGCGCATATAAATATCGAAACAGGTGATGAAAATGTTGGAATGCTTGCAAGTGGTGGAAATGCGCAGGTTATAAATCAGGGAACTATAAGTATTACTGATAATGATACAACAAATACTGAAAAGGGAAACTTTGGAATGGCTACAGCAGTGAAACGTTCATTTAAGCGTGAAGCTGGCACTGACGGGGTTTTATGGACTTCTGATGATAAAATAAGTTACGATGAACCAACAGGAAATGCAGATTTTTATCAAATAGGGTATGCTGAAAATAACGGTAAAATTAATATAAATACAAAAAGTAAAAAGAATGTCGGAATTCTTATAAATTCTGCTGATAATGCAACTGTTGACGGTGTTTCAGGAATTAATAAAAAGGGAACAGGAAAAACAACAAAGACTTCTGAAATTAATATTGAAACAGATGGAAATATTGGAATTGCAAACTTTGGAAACTTTACAATGGAAGCTGGAACTATTTCAGCCAAAGGTATAGGTTCAGTAGGAATATATGCCAATTATGGTCATAGTAATGGAACAGGAAGCGGAGCATCAACTACAATTATCAAGGAAGCTCCTGACAATACAAAAGCTGCAATAAAGGCTAAAGAAGGAGCTGTAGCACTTTATATTGAAAATAGTAGTAACGGGACTAATAAGACAGAAGTTAAAATTCAGAATACTGATTTTACGATAGATAAAGGAGGATTGTTATTTTATAATTATAGCACTACTACTACTCCAAACGTATACAGAGCAACAGGAACTTTAAATATAACTGGAACTGGAGCAAAAGCAGTAATTAAAAATAACGGGCTTGCATTCCTTTTAAAACAGAATACAACAAGTGCGCCTTATTGGAATGTAAATGATGTTTTAACCAATATTACAAGTACTACAGGAAATAAATTAACATTGAAAATGGAGGATGGAGCGAGATTATTCCTAATTGATGCAGGTGCAAATGCTACAGTTACAGCTTCAGATGTTAATAATATTAAAAATATTCTGTCTTCTGCAGGAAGT
>CAJPML010000139.1 GCA_905371725.1 Leptotrichia sp. oral taxon 215 | reverse complement strand
AAATAAAAATAGAACTGGGAACAGCTATAAAGGTTCCTGAAACAGAAAATGAAATTTCAAATATAAAAGGAAGAGATTTAACAAGTGGAATACCAAAAACAGTTGAAATAACATCAAATCAGGTATATGAAGCAATAAAAGATTCTGTCAATGAAATTTTAGCAGCTTTAAAGGAAGTACTTGAAAAGTGCCCGCCAGAATTATCTGCAGATGTACTGGATAATGGTATTATTCTTACAGGAGGAGGTTCATTGATAAAAAATCTTGATAAACTTATAGAAGATGAAGTTAAGATTATTATTAAGAGAGCTTCTAATCCTTTGGAATCAGTAGTTGTAGGTGGAGGAAAAGCATTTAATAATAAAAAACTGCTTAGAGCTTTGGAAATGAAGGAAATGTAAAGATATAAACAAAATAGAGTAAAATAGAAAAAGGGATATTTAAACAAGAAATTAGATAAAAATATAATTTACAGTTTGAAAGTAAGAAACTTTAAAAATTACATTTTATTTTTTGTGAAAATAGCCTTTTTTTGTTCTTTTAGTAAAATAGTAATAAAAATTATATAGTAAATCTACTTTAAAGTAAAACTAAAAATTTTAGTTAATTTATATAGGCATAAAATTATTAGTTTAATATTATAGAACTTTCAATAAAGAGTATAGATAAAAGTTGTATAAAAGTTGTAAAATAAAAATATTGCAAATATTAAAGAAAAGATATAAAATATATTATGTTAAAAATGACTGAACTGAAAAGAGGATTTTATGATAGTAGGATTGACGGGAGGAATTGGTACAGGTAAAAGTACAGTAAGCAGAAAACTGAGGGAAAGAGGATATCCTGTAATAGATTTAGATGTAATATCGAGAGAAGTTATAGAATATCCTGAAGTAATCGATGAACTTGTCAGAAATTTTGGAAATGAAATTTTGGAAAATCAGAATAATACTTCTGGAAAGAAAAGTATTTCAAGGAATAAATTACGGCAAACAGTATTCAAAGAAGAAAAAAAGGTGAGTGTATTAAACTCTATTATGCATCCTCCCATTGTTAAAGAAATGAGAAGACAGATAGAAGAATTAAGAAAAAGTTATAAGACTGTCTTTGTAGAAGTTCAGCTTCTTTTTGAAGCTAAGCTGGAAAAGGAATTTGACATTATAGTGCTTGTCTATGCCGATAAAAAAACACAGCTGGAAAGAGTTTTGAAAAGGGATGGAAGGAGTAAAGGGGAAGTTCGGCAGATAATAAATGCTCAGATGGATATGACTGAAAAACGGAGACTGAGTAACTACATAATAGAAAATAACGGAAATTCTGAAATGCTGGATCTGGAAATAGAAAAATTTATAAAGAAATTGGGAATTTAAGTAGCAACTAGGAATAGCACGAAATAGAAATTAAGTAATAAAAAAAGACAATAAAAGATAAATGGGGTGAAAAACATCCTTAAAAAAGGAGAAAATCATGAAAAAAATAAAAAACATTATATTACTTTTAATTTTTGCATTACTGGCATGGTTAAGTGTACCTTTTAATATTCTTGTATTAGGAAGTGATGCCAGACCATGGCAAGAGATAAAAGGTTCAAGAAGTGATGCTATAATAGTTATTAAGGTTATACCGCTTCTCGCAAAAATAAAGATGATTTCAATACCGAGAGATACTTATACAGATGTTCCTTGTGAAAAAGGTGGAAAAGTTGACAAAATAAACCATTCTTATGCTTTTGGAGGAAGAGAATGTACAATAAAGGCAGTGGAAGAACTTCTTGGTACAAAAATAAACTATAGTTTTGTATTCAGATTTGATGATGTTATTACACTAACTGATATAATGGGTGGTGTTGATATAGTTGCAAACCATTCGTTTACACAGGATCATGAAACATTTAAAGAGGGGGAAAAGTATAATATAAAAGGTGCAAGGGCACTGGCATACACAAGACACAGAAAGACAGACAGCGCTTTTAAGCGTGATGAAAGACAGAGACAGGTAATGCAAAGTATAGCAAAGAAATTAGTATCTCCATCAGGATGGGGATATATTCCAGGAGTGTATTCCTATATGCAGGAAAAAATGGAAATTTCATTTAATCCAGTTAAAACTATTTCAACATTACCTGCTATTTTAATCAATAAAACTAATTTTGAACAGCATGAAATAAAAGGTGATGGGAAAATGATAAAAGGAATATGGTATTTCATACCGGATGAGAATTCACTGAATGATGCAAGAAAAGAATTTAAAGTATGGTTTTAATGTAACAAAAGCAATAATTAATAAATAAAGGAGATAAACTTGGAAATAAAAAAAGCGGAATTTGTAAAGTCGGCAGTTCTGGAAAAGGAATATCCTGAGTTTAATGGGCTTGAATTTTCATTTATAGGAAGGTCAAATGTTGGAAAATCTTCCCTCATAAACTCGCTGACAAATAGGAGAGGTCTTGCAAGAACCAGTAAAACTCCAGGAAGGACGCAACTTATAAACTATTTTTTAATAGATAATGCGATTCATTTTGTAGATCTTCCGGGATATGGTTTTGCGAAAGTGCCTGATGCAGTTAAAAGAAACTGGGGAAAGACAATAGAAACATATTTAAAATCGAACAGGGAAAAGGTAGTATTTTTACTGCTTGACTTGCGTAGAGTTCCTACCAAGGATGATATGGAAATGCTTAAATGGCTGGAACATTACGATATTGAGTACTATATTATTTTTACAAAGGCAGACAAGCTTTCAAATAATGAAAAATTTAAGCAGCTTAAAGAAATAAAGAAAAAACTGGAATTTGACAATGAAGATGTGTTTTTCACTTCGGCACTGAAAAACTCCGGAAAAGAAGAAGTGGTGGACTTTATTTTTGAAAGATGGGAAGAATATACAAAAGATTCAGAATAGAAATTAAATTTATATATTAAATAAAAAAAAGAAGGAGATGTAATTATGATAATGATTATTTTAGGAATTATAGCAGTTTTAGCTTTTTTAGCAGTAGGAATTTATAACAAATATGTGAAATTGAAAAATCTTAACGAGGAAGGATGGAGTGGAATAGAAGTTTATCTTCAGAAAAGACTGGATCTTATTCCTAACCTTGTAAATACTGTAAAAGGATATGCAACGCATGAAAAGGAAACACTGGAAAATGTAGTAAGACTTAGAAGCCAAATGATGTCAATAGACACAAAAGACATTGATAATATTGAAAAAATACAGAAAATAGAAAATGAACTGACAAAAACTTTAAGATCAATAATGATGCTTCAGGAAAATTATCCTGACCTTAAGGCAAATGAAAACTTCTTAAGTCTACAGTCACAGCTGTCTCAAATAGAAACAGAAATTCAGAGTTCAAGAAAATATTACAATGGTACAGCTAGAGACAGAAATACTTTTGTGGAAACTTTCCCAAATAATATAATAGGTGGTTTTTTAGGATTTAAAAAAGCAGAATTTTTCAATGCTTCAGAAGGAGCAGAAAGAGCACCTGAAGTTAAGTTCTAGTATCTAGAAAATTAATAGGACAGTTTGAAGTTTTATAGTAAAACGGAAAGGACTGTATGAAGTATCATTTAAAAATAGAAGGAATAATAACACTGGCAGTTATGATGGGTGTACTGGTATTTTACAGTTACATTACATGGAAGTGGTATGGAAAGAGAAGGATTAAAGATATTGAGCCTGTGTCAGAAATTCCGAAAAATATTTCTCCAATGATGGCAGCCCTGGCAGACGGAATAAAGGATCCGACGGAAATAGTATATATTGGTATGCTTTCCCTAATTGAAAAAGGATTTATAAAAGTTGAAGATTCTATATTTGACATAATTTTTTCTAATGAGCCTGGCTATAGAAAAGACGGAGACCAGTATGTTTTCAATATGGAAAAAATAGGAGATTATGGATACAGGGGAAGAGTACTTTCTAAAGAGGAAGATGAATTTCTCGAAATACTGATTGAATATAATGACGGTCAGCTATTTAAAGGAAGAGAATATACTTTTGAAAATAATACGGTAATTTTAGAGAAGTTAAAAAAAAGATATCAGGGAAAACGTGAAGAAGCTTTTTTTATACCAAATAAGGAATTTATTTTAATATTTATATTTATAATGATATTTTTTAACTGTCTGCTATTTGGATTAGCAGGTTGGGAAGCAATTGTACCATTATCAATATTTCTGCTTAGTTTTTTGGTTATATTTTATTTAAACATTGCAACATATTTGTGCTTTAATCATAGAATCATATCAACAAAACTTATATTTCCTAAGATAATTACAATTGCTATATTATTGGTTATGACTATAGCTATTTGTACTTCTCTAGTAGCAATGATAGCT
>CAJPML010000138.1 GCA_905371725.1 Leptotrichia sp. oral taxon 215 | reverse complement strand
TAAAATAAATATATTATTATTTATTTCTTTTATCTATTTAACAATTTCTTTTAGTTTTATTTCCCGGTTTTTATTTCTCCGCCTCCGATTAATTCATCATTCAAATAAAATACAATATGCTGACCTTCTGAGTTTTCATGCGTTTTTTCATTAAATTTAAAATGTAGCGAGCTATCTTTTAAAATCAGTTTGCCTTTCAGCCCTTTTGATGAAAATCTCGGTCTTGCGATAATTTCCTTATCCATCAGCTCTGCCAACCCATAATACAGCTTGTAATTAATCACTTCAATCTCGTCTATTAGCAGTTCTTCAAAATCTCCCACAACAATTTCATTAGTTTCAGGGCGTATTTCTGAAACGAAAAAAGGTCTTCCTAAATTAAGTCCCAGTCCACGCCGCTGACCTATTGTGTAAAACTGATATCCCATGTGCTGACCTATTACATTTCCTTCTCTATCCACAAAATTTCCCTTTTGAACATCATCGCCAAGAACTTTCTGTAAATAAGGAATGTAGCCATTCGGTGCAAAACAGATTCCTTGACTGTCAGGTTTATCATGGGTATGAATACCATGTTGCCGTGCTATTTCCCTTACCTGCGGTTTTTCATACTCTGATAACGGAAATAGAAATCTCTCAACAATATTCTTATTAAGCCTATAAAGCATATATGACTGATCCTTCCTGTTTTCCTTATCCCACATAAGAAGTCCGTTTATACTCTTTTTCGAGTAATGACCTGTCGCAATATATTTTATTCCCATCTTATCTGCAAATTCCACAAGTTTCTTTATTTTTACCTTTTCATCACAGATTACACAAGGTGAAGGTGTTTTCCCTTCATTGTACATTTTTACAAAATATTCCATTACTTCTTTTTTAAATTCATCTACAACATTTATAACATAATGGGGAATCCCCAGATTATAGCATGTATATCTTGCATCATTTATATCATCCAGTGAACAGCATGTCTTACCGGGATTTTCCGACAGTTCATCTGGCAGATGTTTCAATGTAACTCCTATCACTTCATATCCCTGCTGCTGTAACAATAACGCTGCTACTGAGCTGTCTATTCCACCACTCATTCCCACTATTACTTTTTTATTTTCCATTTTTATCCTTCAAATTCTGTTTTGATTAAAATCTTTTATCCTATTCTATCATATTTATTGAGAAATTTCATTTTTATCAGACACTATTTTATTTTGTTAGTCTACAACTACAACAACTTTTCCATTTGCTTTATTTCCTTCCAGAAATTTATGTGCTTCTGAAATTTCATCCAACGTGAAAACTCTCGAGATTTCAGGCTTAATAGAGTATTTTTCAATGAAATCAAACATTTCACTGACTACATTCTCATTAACGTATGTACTATTAAATGATGTTAAATATGACTCTGAAATAATATCATCCAATGGTTCAAACTCATTTATTACCCAGCCTCCAAGACATCCTGTCATGCATACAGTTCCACCTTGTTTTACAGATTTCAGGGAAGATTTCAATGTTGGACTTCCTATCAGCTCCAACACTTTATCTACACCTTCTGGAAATAATTTTCTTAAATTTTCATCAAATTTTTCATCTTCAATTATTACCTCATCTACACCTTTTTCTTTCAAAAATTGCTCTTTAGACATACTTCTAGTTGTCGCAGCAACTTTTACATTAATAGCTTTTGCCAGTTGAACAGCTGCCAATGCCACCGATCCTGTTCCACCTCTAATTAAAAGTGTTTCTCCTTTTTCTAGTTTTAAGCTTCTAAAAAGTGATGCATATGCTGTATAATAAAGTTCAGGATATGCTGCCAGCTTTTCCCATGATTCCTCACTTAATTTCAGCAAATAAACCTGATTTTTTGGAATTAGAATATATTCTGCATAGCTTCCGTCAAATTTCCTTCCCATTCCATTCATCATTGAAAAAACTTTATCCCCTTTTTTTAAACTGCTGTCAGATGGATTTTCCACCGTTCCAACACATTCTATTCCTATTATTCTTGGAAGTTTTACTGATGGAGAGTCTCCTTGACGAGTAAAAATTTCTGCCCTATTTATTCCAAATGCCTTTACTTTTACAAGAACCCAGCCTTCTCTCACTTCTGGAATTGGCACATTTTTTATTTTCATTTCTTCAGCACTGCACGGTTTTTCAAGAACCATTGCCTTCATAAGTTTTTTTTTCATAAATTTAACTTCCTTTCTTCTTCCTTTTGTTTTTCTATTTCTTACAAAATTTATTATTTTAAAAAACTCTTGACTTATTTATTACTATATGGTAATATAAACCTACGATATAGTAATATTTTTATAGAAATATATTATCATATAGTAATAATTTTGTAAAGGAGAGAATCTATGAAATCAAACTCAGGATTTTATATAGGCAGGATAAAACAGATAAATACGAGACTTTTAAATAAATTTCTGGCACAGAAAAATATAACAGCATTTAACGGAGAGCAGGGAAGAATTTTACATGTGCTTTGGGAAAATGACGGAATCAGTAATCAGGAATTGTCTAAAAAATCCGGACTAGCTATGAGTTCGCTTACAACAATGCTTGAACGAATGGAAGAAAAAAACTTATTGACCCGAAAGGGTTGCCCTAAAGATAAACGGAAATGTTTACTTTTTTTGACAGATTATGCAAATTCTTTAAAAAATGAATATGATGAGATTTCTGAAAAAATGACTAAAATTTCTTTTGAAGGTATTTCAGAAGATGAAAGATTGGCTTTTGAAAAGACTTTAGAGAATGTTCTGCACAATCTTGAAAAGGCTGAACAGGAATTTAGTAAGAAACAATAAAAAGAATTGAATAAATTGTAAAAGATTATTCAGTATCTAATTGGAGGTAAATAAATGATAGAATTTATTAATGTTGGAATGACTTATCCATGTGGAAATGTAGGATTAAAAAATATAAACTTAACTATAAATGAATCTGAAATAACAGTTTTCATTGGACCGTCCGGTAGTGGGAAGACTACTCTCCTGAAAATGATAAACCGTCTGGAGGACAATACGACCGGCGAAGTGAAAATTAACGGAAAAAATGTAAAAGAATACAATATTCATAAAATGCGTTGGGATATCGGATACGCTTTACAGCAGGTTGCTCTGTTCCCACACATGAATGTTGAAGAAAATATTGCAATTGTACCTGAATTGAAAAAATGGAAAAAAGAAAAAATTAATGCAAGAATTGATGAATTGTTAAATATGGTAGGCCTTGAACCTGAAAAATATCGAAAAAGAAAGCCTTCTGAATTATCTGGTGGTGAGGCACAAAGAGTTGGAATTGCAAGAGCTCTGGCCGCTGATCCGAAAATCATCCTTATGGATGAGCCTTTTAGTGCATTAGATCCAATTACTCGTGCAAGTTTACAGGAAGATGTGAAAAAACTTCAAAAACAAATTCATAAAACAATCGTTTTTGTAACTCATGATATTGAGGAAGCATTTTTATTAGGGGATAAAATTTGTATTATTCAGGATGGAGAATTAATTCAGTCTGGAACAAAACAGGAAATAATCTCAAATCCTAAAAATGATTTTGTGAAAAAATTTATAGCTATCAAAAAGAAAGAAGGTGAAGTCCATGAATAAATTAATTTTAACCCTTTCAGAAAGAAAAAATGAGCTTTTAAGTGGAATTACGGAGCATATCCAAATTTCCTTTATTGCACTAATAATTGCTCTAATTATCGCCATTCCTCTTGGAATTTATTTAAACTACCACAAAAAGCTTGCAAATATTGTTATTGCGATTAACGGTGTTATTCAGACTATACCGTCATTGGCAATTTTAGCTCTTTTAATTCCTTTAGTTGGAATTGGGAGAAAACCTGCAATAATCGCATTAATACTTTATGCACTGCTGCCAATTTTACATAACACTTATACTGGTATTACTGGCGTCGACCCAATGTACATGGTAACTTCAAGAGCTTTAGGAATGAATAAATTTCAGCAACTTACAAAAGTTCAGCTTCCCCTTGCAATGCCTGTAATAATGACAGGAGTCAGAACAGCTGCGGTTTTAATTATTGGAACTGCTACACTGGCTTCCCTTGTTGGAGCTGGAGGACTTGGAAAACTTATTTTACTTGGTTTAGATAGAAATAACAACTATTTAATTTTATTAGGGGCTATTCCTGCCGCATTACTTGCGATTTTGTTTGATTTCGTCTTTAAACAGCTGGAAAAACTGAGCATCAGAAAAATACTGATTTTCCTAGTTTTAATTACATTTGTTTGTATTTTTGGGTCAATAAGCAGTTTCAACACTCCAAAAAAAGACAAACTGATAATTTCAGGAAAACTTGGTTCAGAACCGGAAATTCTGATAAATAT
>CAJPML010000137.1 GCA_905371725.1 Leptotrichia sp. oral taxon 215 | reverse complement strand
CTTTTTTTATTTTAAAATTATCTATTACAAAGTGCATAAACAGTTTTGTTATAAATATTGCTGTAAGCATTGTTATCATTACTCCTAAAGATAGTGTTACTGCAAATCCCCTTACAGGACCTGTTCCAAATGAGAACAGAACTGCAGCTATTAATAATGTAGTAAGGTTCCCGTCAATTATTGCAGGAAGACCATTTTCAAACCCTTTTTCCACTGCATCATCAATACTGTATCCTTTAGCCAATTCTTCCTTAATTCTTTCAAATGTAATAACATTCGCATCAACTGCCATTCCAAGCGTCAGTATAAATCCTGCTATTCCAGGTAATGTCAAAGTAGATCCTACTAGACTTAATGATGCCAATACTAAAAATCCATATATTGCAAGTACGACATCTGCAATCAGCCCAGGAATTTTATATATTGCAAACATGAATACTGATATTGTTATCATTGCCAGTATTCCAGCAAACTGTGTCTGCTTTATTGATTCAACACCAAGAGTTGCTCCCACTGTTCTAACTTCAAGTATTTTTATACTTACAGGCAAGGCTCCTGATTTTAAAAGATTTGTAATATTTTTAGCATCTTCACGGTTATTTGTAGTAATCTGACCTCTTCCTCCAGGTATTTCAGAGTTTATTACCGGTGAAGACTGTTCCTTACCATCAAGCATTATTGCAAGTGGTTTTCCTATGTTTTCTCTCGTAATTTTTGCAAAAACTTCCGCTCCTTTACCATCAAGCGTAAAATCAACTGCAGGACGCCCAAATTCCCCCTGAGAAAGTACTGCTGTTTTTATAGCTGAACCTTCAAGTAAAGTAGGACCATATGTTCCATCCTGATTTTTTATTTTAAATTCTAGTTTTGCCGTTGTCCCTATAAGTTCTACAGCTTTCTGGGAATCCTTTATTCCGGCAAGTTCCACTATCAGTCTGTCATTTCCGCTTATCTGGATTACAGGTTCCGTTACTCCTAGACCATCTACCCTTCTTTCAATTATATCTCTTACTTTTTCCATTGTATCTGATTCAATTTTTCCCTGTGCCTGAAGCACTACTGACGTTCCGCCTCTCAAGTCCAGCCCCAGCTTTATTTTATTAAAATAAAGTATTACAGCAGGAACTATGAGTATGACTAAAAGCCATAAATACTGTGTTTTTCTGTTCTTCATTATCTTCCTTTCCCAAATTTCTATTTGTTTTATATAATAATTTATTAAATTATTTCAATGTATCAAGATATTTCTGAAGTATTATTGAAGCTGCAACCATATCCACCACTTTTCTTCTTTCCTTACCATTTTTTTTCGAGTAATTTTTCAGGTAATGTTCCGCTTCTGTTGTTGTATATCTTTCATCTACAGCTATAACTTCTATTCTTTCTATTTTTTCTTTCATTTCAGAAATAAATTTTTCTACCTTTTCAGCCTGCAAATTTTTCGTTCCATCCAGACTTTTCGGCATTCCTACTACAATTTTCCTAGTTCCCTCATCAGAAAGTATTTCCTTTATTCTTTCTATGGGATCTGTAACATTTCTGTCTATTACTTCAAGGGCTGTCGCAAGAATTCCCAGAGGATCACATTTGGCAACCCCTATTCTGACATCTCCGACATCAAGCCCTATAAATTTTTTCATTTTCAAATATCCTCTCGTTTTCTTCTAGTAATATCAGTAAATTAAGACAACTGAGAAACTATGTATTCAAAGGCTTTTTCAACTGCCTGTCCTACAGCGTTTCCATCTTTTCCACCCGCCTGGGCAAAATCAGGTCTTCCCCCACCGTTTCCACCTGTAACCTGTGCAGCAACTTTAACAATGTCTCCTGCCTTTACTTTAGAAATAAGATCTTTAGTTACTCCTGCCACAAAAATGGCTTTTTCATTATCTGAACCAAGTATAATTACTCCACTTTGAAGTTTTTCCTTTCCTCTGTCCACTATTTCCTTCAGTTCATCAATACTCTTATTTTCAAATGATTTCTTTAGAACTTTTATTCCATTTACTGTGTCTACATTTTCAAGAAGTTCATTAATTTCATATTTTACAAGTTTTGCCTGTAACTGCTCAAAAGATTTTAAGGCTGCCTTTGCGTCGGAAATATATTTTTCTACGATATCTACCACATTTCTTTCATCTGTTTTAAGCATACCTGCTATTTTATCCAGTTTTTCTTCAAGTTTATTTACATAATTTAAGCTCTTATGCCCTGTAGTTGCAGTTATTCTACGTGTTCCCGAAGCTATTCCACTTTCTGATTCGATATTGAACAGTCCGATTTCTCCGGTCGATTTTACGTGAGCTCCTCCACATAGTTCTATTGAAAACTCAGGAATTTCAACTACTCTGACAACATCTCCATATTTATCCGAAAATAATGCCATTGCTCCTCTGTCTTTTGCATCCTGAATATTTTCATATCCTATTTTCACCGGAATATTTGCAAGTATTATATTATTTGCCTCTTTTTCAATTTCATTCAGTGTTTCCCTTGAAATAGGTTCATAATGTGAGAAGTCAAATCTCAATCTTTCATTGTCAACAAGTGATCCTGACTGCTCTACATGTGTTCCCAGCTTTTCCCTAAGAACTTTATGTAGTATATGTGTTGCAGTATGATTTCTCTGGATGTCTTTTCTTCTTAAAACATCAATTTCCAGCTTTACTTCTTTTCCTACTTCAGGTACTATACCTCTTTCTACTTCAACCTGGTGTACAAATACATCTTTTTTCTTTGCAACACCTACAACTTTCCCAATAAATTCTCCAGATGTTACTGTTCCATTATCTGAAACCTGTCCTCCTGATTCAGCATAGAACGGTGTTCTGTCAAATATCATTTCATATCCGCTAATTCCGTCACTTTTGGAAACATATAGGACTTTTCCTGTCTTTTCAAATTCTTCATATCCTACAAATTCTGTCTTACCGTGTTTTTCAAAGAATTCATCAATAAATTCATCCTTTATCATATCAGAAATTGTAGTTCTGCTGTCCTTTGATCTCTGAACCTGTCCAGCAAGTTTTTTCTCAAATTCCTCTTCTGATACTTCCATTTCCTGTGTTTCAACAATTAATTTTGTTAATTCAAATGGAAATCCGAAAGTATCGTATAATTTAAATGAAATATCTGATGAAAGTTCTTTTTTATTTTCCTCTTTTAGTTTAATAATTTCGCTTTCAAGCAGTTCTGTTCCATTTTTCAATGTATTTGAGAATCTTTCTTCTTCTATTTTTACTACTTTTTCTATATATTCTGCCTTTTCAACAAGTTCAGGATATCCTTCCTTCATAGTTTCCACAACATATGAAACCAATTTATGAAGAAATATATCTTCCTTTTCGAAAACCTTACCTTTAGCTGCACTTCCTGCTCCAAACGCTCTTCTTATTATTTTTCTCAATATATATCCTCTTCCTTCATTTGAAGGCAGAACTCCGTCACATATAAGGAATACTGATGCTCTTATATGATCGGCTATTATTTTTACTGTCTCATCAAAATCTTCCTTCTTTATATCCAGCACCTTTTCAATTCCCTGTATTATCGGCATAAATAAATCTGTTTCAAAATTTGTTTTCTTTTCCTGAATAACTGAAGCTATTCTTTCAATTCCTGCTCCCGTATCTATATTTTTTTCAGGAAGCGGCACCAGCGTACCATCTTCAAGTCTGTTCCATTCTGTAAATACAAGATTCCATATTTCAAGGAATCTGTCCCCTTCATCTCCAGGTTTTGAGTTTATTTCTTCATTATTTTTACCCATATTCTGAGTGTCATAATATATTTCACTACATGGACCACATGATCCGACAGGCCCTGCCGCCCACCAGTTATCATCTTCACCAAGTCTTACAAGTCTTTCTTTTGGTACTCCTATTTCCTCATTCCATATTCTGTATGCTTCATCATCTGTTTCAAAAACGGAAACCCATAATCTTTCTTTATCCAGTTTAAGTACTTCTGTTATATATTCCCATGACCATTCTATCGCTTCTTTTTTAAAATAATCTCCAAACGAGAAATTTCCCAGCATCTCAAAAAATGTATGGTGTCTAGGTGTTCTCCCTACATTTTCCAAATCATTTGTTCTTATACACTTCTGATAAGTTGTAATTCTTTTAAAAGGTGCTTCCTTTTCTCCCAGAAAAAACGGTTTAAAAGGAACCATTCCTGCAACCGTAAGTAATAAACTTTTATCATCAGGTATAAGTGATGCACTTTCAAAATGTTTATGTTCTTTAGATTTAAAGAAATCCACAAAACTTTTTCTTAATTCATTTCCTGTCATTTCATTTCCTCTCTTTTAATTATAATTTTATATAATAATATTAGATTATACTATATTTTCTAAATTACTAAAAGAATTAAAAATTAAAAATCAAAAATTACTGAAAG
>CAJPML010000136.1 GCA_905371725.1 Leptotrichia sp. oral taxon 215 | reverse complement strand
TCTAAATCTTTTATTAAATAAATAGAAAAGCTCTCAGGAAAAAAACTGGGAGCTTTTTTCTAGATTATAGAAGTTAAGGTGCAAATAAATCATTAAATAATTATACCGCTGAAATTGACAAAATAATCTACAGAAAATAAAAAATGAAAGAGATGGAGGAACAGATTATGAAAAAAATAATAATTTTATTGGTAATGGCAATGACAATACTCATGTGTAGCGTGGAAAAAACTGAGAAGGAAGAAAAAAAGAATGAGGATAAGCTGCCTCAGAAAGTAATTATTGGACTGGATGATACATTTGCACCGATGGGATTTAAAAATGAAAAAGGGGAATTAGTAGGATTTGACATTGAACTGGCAAAGGCTGTAGCGGAAAAACTTAAAATAGAGGTTGAATTTAAGGCAATAAACTGGGATTCAAAAATAATGGATCTGAACAGCGGAAATATAGATCTGATATGGAATGGACTTACAATAACACCTGAAAGAGCAAAAGAGACTGAAATTTCAAAACCATATATGAGCAATAACCAGATAATAATAGTAAATATTAATTCTCCAATAAAGACTAAAGCAGACTTGAAAGGAAAAACTGTGGGGGTACAGTCACAAAGCAGCGGAGAAGAAAAGATTAAAAAGGAAAATGCAGACAAGGGATTTAAGGAACTGAAAACATATCCACAGTATGATCAGGCATTCATGGATCTTGGTATAGGAAGACTGGATGCAATAGTCGTGGATGAAGCATATGCAAAATACATAAAAAATACTGAAGAAAAAGAGGCAGGAAAAGAGCTTTACAGAATTTTAGATGAAAATTTTGGAATTGAAGAAATGGGAATAGCAGCTAAAAAAGGAAATAAAAAATTAATAGAAGCAATAGAAAAGGCAATAGATGAATTGAGAAAAGACGGGACATATCAAAAAATATATTCAAGATGGTTTAAGGATTAAAAATGTCACCGGTAAATATGTTCATTGAACTGCTGGAAACTTTGCCAGTAGTGTTTTCCCTATATGTCTGTACGGTAGTATTTTCTGTCCCGTTGGGAATACTTGGAGCATTGGCATATACAGGAAAAAATAAGGTTGTGAAGAGTATTCTTTCAATATATACATGGGTATTCAGGGGAACTCCCCTGATGCTCCAGCTATTCATAGTGTATTACGGTATTCCGCTAATAAATTTCTTTGGATACAGATTGAAACTTGATCCATATTCTGCAGCAGTACTGACATTTGTAATAAATTATGCAGCGTATCTGATTGAGATAATGAGAAGTGGACTGGAAAGCATAGATTCAGGACAGCATGAAGCTGCAAAAGTTTTAGGATATAGCTACTGGCAGAAAATATTGTATATAATACTTCCACAGGCGATAAGAAGAGTTCTTCCAACACTAGGGAGTGAAGCAATTACCCTTATAAAGGATACTTCCCTGATTTATGTACTTGCAGTGACGGAAATAATGAAAAGAACAAAGGAACTTGCAAACCAGTATTATAATATAACTCCGTATATATGTGCGATTATTATTTATCTTGTGTTGAGTTTAGCTGTAGACAGACTGTTTAAGAATGCAGAAAAGAAAAATAAAATAAGAATTTAGGTGAAAAATATGAAAGAAAAAATAATAGAAGTTATTAATCTGAAAAAACAGTTTGGAAATAACCTTATACTGGATGACATAAATTTTACAATAAATAAAGGTGAGGCAGTTTCTCTGATAGGTCCCAGCGGAAGTGGAAAATCAACAATCTTAAGATGCATTGCAGATCTTGAAACCCTGACTGGCGGAAAAATACTGATAGAAGGACATAATTTACAGGATAAAGGAATTGATAGGAAGATAAAAAAGGAACTTTTACTGAAAACAGGAATGATATTCCAGAATTTTAATCTTTTTCCACATATGACGGTGAAGGACAATATTGTAAAAACATTGAGGATAGTAAAGAAAACAGTTGTGAAAAAAGCTGAGGAAATTGCAGAAAAAGTACTGGAAACAGTCGGACTTGCCGATAAGAAAGATAATTTTCCTAATGAACTGAGCGGAGGTCAGAAACAGAGGGTTGCAATAGCAAGAGGATTGGCGTTGGAACCAGATATTCTTCTGTTTGACGAGCCGACTTCTGCACTGGATCCTGAACTTGTAAAAGAAGTTCTTGATATAATAAGAAAGCTGAAAAAGGAAAGAAAAATGACAATGCTCATTGTAAGTCATGAAATGAAGTTTGTAAGGGAAATATCTGATGAAGTTATAGTAATGGAAAATGGTAAAATACTTGAAAAAGGTTCTGTAGAAAAAATATTTGAAAATCCTGAAACTCAGAGAGTAAAAGAATTTTTAAATACAATATATTAGAATATGCCTGAAAATCTAGGATTAAGAAAAGCATAGTAATATAGGAAAAAGAGGACAGGAAAGCTTAACGCAGACTAAAAATAAATTTGTAAAGTAAAATATACTTGCAATAGATACAAATTCAAGATATAATAAAAAAAGTTAAAATTTTGAAAGTAAAATTTAAGAGGTGAAAAGGTGTTTATTACAATTAAGAACTTGGTAAAAGAGTATAAACTAAGCAATAACAGAATTTTAAAAGCTGTAGACAATGTAGATCTTACAATAGAAAAGGGAGATATCTACGGGATAATGGGACTTAGCGGTGCTGGGAAATCAACATTGATAAGACTTATAAACAGACTTGAGGAGCCTACTAAAGGTCAAATATATGTAGAGCATATTGAAAAGGATGAGAAAAAAGGAGAAAATTTAACTGTAAAAAAGAACATTTTGGATTTTAATCAGAACGAACTGAGAGATTACAGAAAAAAAACAGGAATGATATTTCAGCATTTTAATCTTCTAAATTCCAGAAATGTAGGTGGAAATATTGCATTTCCTCTGGAAATCTCCGGATGGAAAAAGGAAGATATAAATAAGAGGGTAGATGAACTCCTTGAGATAGTAGGATTATCAGATAAGAAGGAAAATTATCCTGAACAGCTTTCAGGGGGACAGAAGCAAAGAGTTGCGATAGCAAGAGCTCTGGCAAATAATCCGGAAATTTTACTTTCAGATGAGGCAACAAGTGCCTTGGATCCTAGAACAACAAATTCCATACTGGATTTGTTAAAAAATATAAATAAAAGATTTGGAATTACAATAATATTAATAACACATCAGATGGAAGTCATAAGAAAAATATGTAATAAGACAGCGATAATGTCTGATGGAAAAATAGTTGAAGAGGGAACTGTAAAGGATATATTTATGCATCCTAAAACAGAACTGGCAAAGGAATTTGTGTCAAATATTTCTCATGAAAGTTTTGAAACAGTAGAAAATGACAACTCTGCAAAACGTTCAGAAGGTAAGATAAAGCTGAAACTGAAATTTAATGAAGAACAGGCAGACAAGCCATACATTGCTGAAATAATTAAAAGATATGATGCAGAGATAAATATACTAGGTGGTTCCATAGATAAACTGTCAAACACAGTTGTAGGAAATCTGACAATAGAAATTTCTGCTGAAGAGGAAAAAATAAAGACAATAGTAAAGTGGCTTGAAATGAATAATCTGGAACTGGAGGTGTTATAATGAAATTTGATATAATAAAATTTTTACATTTTGAAACAATGCTGATTCCATTATGGGAAACTGTTTATATGGTGGCAATTGCAACGCTTGTTTCTTTAATTATAGGACTTCCGATAGGAGTGCTTCTTGTCACTTCTGAGCCTAAAGGAGTAAAGCCTAATAAAACGTTACATAAAATTCTGGATGTACTGCTTGTAAATATAACAAGGTCAATACCTTTTGTTATTCTAATAGTTCTTTTAATACCTTTATCAAGACTTCTTATAGGAAAGTCTTTTGGAAGTGTGGCATTTATTGTTCCTCTTTCATTAGGAGCTGCGCCATTTGTAGCAAGAATAATTGAAGGAGCACTGAAGGAAGTGGATGAAGGACTTATAGAAGCTTCTAAATCAATGGGAGCAACAACAAATGAAATAATATTTAAGGTAATGATACCAGAAGCTCTTCCAGCATTAATTCACGGACTTACTTTAACAATAATAAGTCTTGTAGGATATTCGGCGATTGCAGGTTCCATCGGTGGAGGTGGACTTGGAAATTCGGCAGTTATAGATGGATATAATGGAGGGAATCCTACATTAATGTGGCAGGCAACAGTGACAATTATTTTACTGGTACAGGTTATACAGTTTATAGGGAACAGTATAGTGAACAGAATAAATAAAAGAAGAGTAAGAGGGTAAGAGAGTTCTTTTGGTTTTAATGATAAAACAAAAAATTTGATACATAAAAAATTTAAGGAGGTTAAAAATGAAAAAATTATTGTTAGTTATACTATCAATAACATTATTTATAGTATC
>CAJPML010000135.1 GCA_905371725.1 Leptotrichia sp. oral taxon 215 | reverse complement strand
TGTTCTGATTTGTCTTGTTATTAAAAATAAATTTACATTACTTATAAATAAAAAACAGCAGCAAAATAAAAGCCACTGTTTTTTGCCCCAGTCTATATCTGAAGTATTCTGACATGTGCTTTCCTATATTCTTAAACTCCATATTTCTACCTTCTTTCTTTATTCATTTTACACTATTATTCTCATTTGTTTCAGTTTAATTATATCTTTTTTCTTAATTTTTGTCAATACTTCATCACGATTTTTAAACTTTTAAGCCTTCATATACTAAATTTATTCTATTCTTATTAATAAGGCATTTCTTCAAGTTTTTTATAAATTATGCCTTTGATTCCTTTATTTTTGTAATTTTTTTGAAAATACTTTATAATCTCTGCTGTCGGACTTTTTGGATAGTCTTTTATAAATCTGTTAAATTCCCTGTTATTCTTTTCAAGTATAGACGGATTTTTACCTGATGACATTGTTGGAGTATTATCCAGCCCTAAAATATATGCATTTCTATACTGCAAAACTTTTTCCTTAACATTTTTTTTCAGGTCTTTATCAGCAACAGGATATTTTTTCATAAAATTTTCCCATACTATGATTCTATCTGCCAATTCTTTAAAAGTAATTGTAATTCCTGCATCATCTGCAAAATTTCCTTCATTTTTATCAGCAGTAATTTTCAGATATTCCTTGTAGGCATCACTTACATAATCTTTAAAAATATTATAGTAAAAATCAGGACGTGTTCCTACAGCATATGTCCCTTCCCCTGCATATTCAAGAATTAATCCATATTTATTTAAAATTTTACTGTTAATTTCATTCAGTTCAGTTTTGTTAAAAGATTTGTTACGTATATTTTCATTTAGTATTTCATTTCCATTTTCATAAAAATATTCCGACATTTCATTATAATACTGGTTAAAAAGCCTGTCTGCTTCCTTCTGATTTGACGATTTGAGCTTAGCTATAACGTTATTTTTTTTGCTTTCAATTTCATTCAACATCTTTTGATTAAGAAAAACTTCTGATTGTTTTTCACTTACTGTTGTATTTTTCTTAGAAACAACTTGTCCTGCATACACTTCCACATTCAGAATAAATCCAATAATTCCTAAAACAAATAAAATTTTTTTCATAATATTCATCTCCTTTTATCTAGATTTATCACCTAATATAATTATATTCCACTTATTGGAGAAAAGCAATTTTTTTCATTATTCCAATATTTTTTTCAAAGTATATTTTTCTGTCTTTATATCTTAAAAGCATGGGATATATTTCCACACCTTTTTCCAGTGCCTCATAAAAAGTTTCAGAAAATTCCCTGTCTATGTTATGTTCAGGAGCAAATATTTCCGACCTTCTGAATATGAGAATTATTACTGCAGTCCTGAATCCTTCCTTCTTAAGTTCCATAAGTTCACGAAGATGCTTTACAGCCCTTACTGAAGGTGCTCCAGGAAATTTTGCAATATTATTCTCCACCAGTGTACATCCCTTTATTTCAATATATATTTTTTCTTTTTCCGTTTCCATGTAAAAATCCATCTTGCTGTTATTATATTTCATTTCAGGCTTTATATATGAAGGTTTTTCAAATGGTGAAAGTTTTTCATTATTAAATATTGATTCAGCAATATATCTATGAAATGCTGTATTTATAAGAACTGTTTCACCATATATCCTTACAGCAATGACATCCCATTTAGTCTTTCTTTCCTTTTTATCAACCTTTTTTATAAGAAGTTCAGCCCCTTCAACAAGGAGTTCCTTCAGTCTTCCTGTATCGTGAAGATGGGCAAAATCTTCTTTTTTTCCTTTCCCTTTAAATTCAAACCTTACCGTAAATCTTGTAATTCTTTCCTTAAAAATTACAATTTCATCATAATCTATTGTATAAATAGCCTTTTTCATTTTATTTTCCTTTTTAAAATAACTTTGTTCTTTCATATTAATTACACAAATTTATATTTTCTCATTTTTTAAAGAATAAGCAAACTTGGCTTAATCAGTAAAATCAATCCTAAAATAATCATCAATATTCCACCGAACAAATTTACCCATCTTGAATATTTTGTTGTCAGCTGAAGCTTGTTTACGCTTAACAGCGCAAGTCCGAATACAAGTATGTCATCTACCATGTATCCTACAATATATATAAACGTATAAAGCTGTCGATACCAAAAGGAAACATTATTTATCTGCAATATTTTCGTATAAGTCTGAGGAATTCCGACAGAACACGCAAATTCTATAACATTGACAGACAGTGCAAGTCCTATTATTCCAAGTGCTGTAACGAGTGTAAATGGCTTATCTGCAATTTCCCTTATCTGACTGGAAATTTTAGCTCTTTTCTTGAAATCCGTAACTTCACACGAAAGTTCCTTCTTAAAATAATTTTTTACAAAGAATATTCCACCTATTATCCCGACTACACCGACAATAGGAGTAACCCATTTATCAAGTCCGACAAAATCCCATGTATAAAGCCATGCATTTAAAATCAGGTAGTACATTACTGCCTCAGATAAAATAAACAGTCCTGCCACCCTAAACATCTTTATCTTATTTCCTACTGCTATAAGTGCTGTCAGAAACAATACAAGAACCCACATTGCACAAGGATTAAATCCATCAACCGTACCTAAAATTAAAGACATCAGAGGTAATGAGTAATCTGTCAAATCAATACTTTTATTTATAAACGGAATATTTACAAGCACCTGTTTAGACGCTTCTTTTGTAAGCCCCGGCACTTCACATGCTTCTTCTCCCTGACATATGGAGTCATTTGAAGTCACATTCTCATACTTTCCATTTTTTACATACTCTTCCAAAGTAAAAATCTTATCAGCTTTCTTTCCTTCATCAATTAACCTGATAATTTCCTTACCTGTAGTTTCTGAAGTATTAAAACCTTGGATAATATGCCCGTTCAAATATATAATGGGTGTTCCTTTTACAAGTTTGAGATTTGTTGTTACCTCGTCAAATAAATTTTTATTTTCATCACTTTCATCAATTTTATATTCAACATATTCAAAATCTTTTCTCTCGTTAGACAGTTTTTCCAGGAACTTTTCAAGATTTGTACAGTTTTTACAGTCTTTCCGTCCAAAATATTCAATTTTTACTTTTTCCACAGCAAAGGAAAAATTCGAAACTGTAAATATTAAAATGAAAAAAACGATTATTTTAGCCAATTTACTTTTTGAAATTGATTTTATCATAATTCACCCCATTTCCTATTCTTTGTAAATAATAACAGTAGAAACCGCATATTCCCTGCTATGAGAAATGCTTATCTGTATTTTTAAATCTTTTGCATGATTCAGAATTTCGTTATATAGTACGACATTAGGTTTTCCAAGCTCATCATTGAGGATTTCCACATCACTTAGTGAAAACCCTCTCACTCCTGTGCCAAGTGCTTTTGAAACTGCTTCTTTTGCGGCAAATCTTCCCGCATAACTGGCATAAGGTTCCTTTTTCTTTTCTATATATTCTATTTCTTTTTCAGTATAAACTTTCCTTTTAAATGAAGAAGTCCTGTTAATGGCATCCCGTATTCTGCTTATTTCAATGATATCCGTTCCTATACCGTATATTTCCATCATTTCTCCTTCAAGCTACAGTTTATATATTTTCTTGGCATTCTCAGTAGTAACTTCTATTACTTCTTCTGTAGAAATTTCCTTTATCCTTGCTATTTCTTCAGCTACATAGCTTGTATAAACAGGCTGATTTCTCTTTCCTCTGAAAGGAACAGGTGTCAGATAAGGGCAGTCTGTCTCAAGCACTATCCTGTCAAGAGACAGTTCTTTTACCAATTCCTTAGTTTTTCTGTTATTCTTAAAAGTCACTGTTCCACCTACTCCTATATAGTACCTGTCAAGAAAAGGCTTTGCCGCCTGAAAGGATCCCGGATAGCAATGTAATATACCTCCTGCACCTGGATATTCCTTCAAGATATCAAGTGTATCCTGTAATGCTTCCCTTGTATGTATGACAATAGGTAATTTTACCCTTTCTGCAAGTTCTATCTGCCTTCGGAATCCTTCCTTCTGTACTTCTTCCGGATCTTCCATCCAGTGATAGTCGAGTCCTATTTCTCCTATTGCAACAACTTTTTTTTCACTCAAGGCCAGTCTTTCCATTTCCTTGTCAATTTCAGCATTATATTTTTTTATATCTACAGGATGTATTCCAATCACTGCATGAACAAAGGGATATTTATTTGCGAGTTCTATGCTTTTCAATGAACTTTCCATATCAAAACCGATACTTACAATCCCTTCCATCTGTTCCTCTATATCCTTCATAACAGCATCAAAATCTTCCTGAAACTGCTCATCATAAATATGTGTATGAGTATCTATTATTTTGGACATTTCATTCCTTCCTTTACTATTAAATTC
>CAJPML010000134.1 GCA_905371725.1 Leptotrichia sp. oral taxon 215 | reverse complement strand
TTTTGGAGAAACTATTAATACTATAATAAACAGTATTCCTATTATAAGCGCAATACTTCCTGCTATTGACACATCGAATAAAATTGCTACATTATATCCGATAACTGATGCAATAGCTCCTACAATTAAGCTTAATACTATCATTTCTTTGAGTTTGTTTGTCATTAGATATGCTGTTATTGGAGGTCCTATCATAAAAGCGACTACCAATATCGAACCTACTGCTTCAAAAGAAGTAACAGCTGTTATAGAAACTAAAGACATAAGCATATAATGTACTAAAATAGGTTTCATTCCTAAAGTAATTGCCAAAGCTTTGTCAAATGTAGATATTTTCAACTCCTTGAAAAAAATCATAACAAAAACAAGATTTACCATAAATATTACAAATATACTAACTAACCCTTTAGCAATTGAAAGTCCAAAAAGTTCAATTCTATTGAATGGAGCAAATGCAAGTTCTCCAAGTAATACAGAATCCACATCTAAATGAACATTTTTAGTATATTTTGAAATTAGAATTACAGCAATACTGAATAATAAGGGAAATACAATCCCTATAGCTGAATCTTCCTTTAACAGTCTTGTAGAATTAAGCAATTCAACAAGATAAACTGTTAAAACCCCTATAATTCCTGCACCAATAATCAAAAGGGGAGAATTAAGATCATGAACAATAAAGAATGCCAGAACAATTCCAAGTAATATTGTGTGGGTAATTGCATCAGAAACCATTGCCATACTTTTCAGAACGAGAAAAACTCCCAGTATTGAACAGGCTCCCGCTACAAGTATTGCAATCAGCTGTATTTCAAATCCTGCACTCATACTGTATCTCCTCCTTCCGATTGATGAAACTGTCTTCTAAACATTGCTTTTTCTGCCTTTTGTTTCTCAAGCTTTTCTGTAAGTATTTTTTTTCTTTTAGAATTTCTAATTATCTTGAAAACAATTCCTCTTTTACTAGAAAACATAATACTAAAAATTACAATCATACTTATTAATATTACTATAACTGGCCCAGTAGGTAAATCACTTTTACTTATACTTATTGCTGTTCCCAGAAAACCTGAGAATCCTCCAAAAATTCCTGCCAGAACTACCATTACTGAAAGCCTGTCAGTCCATTGTCTTGCAGCAACAGCAGGAGAAATTATCATGGCACTTATAAGTATGACTCCTGCAGCCTGTATTCCTATTATAACAGTAATTACAATTAGAAATGATATGAACATTCCTATTGCTTTTGCGTGAAATCCAAGTGTACTTGTAAAATCTGCATCAAATGAAGAAATCTTAAATTCTTTCCAAAATAGTGTAATAATTATTAAAAGTACAATTCCTACATAAAGCATAATATTTACATCTCTTTCAAGAAAAGTGGATGCCTGCCCAAATATAAACTTATTTAGACCAGATTTATTAGCTCCTGGCAGTTTGTTTAAATATGACATTAAAACAAGTCCCATTCCAAAAAAGACCGATAATATAAACGCTAATGCGCTATCAAATTTTATTTTTGTATAATTCTGGATTACTTGAATAAGACCAATACATATAATTCCTACTGATAAAGCTCCCATAAGAAGAATTTCTGTATTTTTACTATTTGTGAGTAAAAAGGCTATACAGACTCCTGGAAGTGATGCGTGCGAAACAGCATCTCCCAAAAGACTTTGTTTTCTTAATACTGCAAAACATCCAATTATTCCTGATACAATTCCAAGAAGTGTACATCCCATTGCTACTGTTCTAAATGTATGGTCTGTTAAAAGAAGTTTTAAAATATTCATTTTATCCCTCCTTTTTTACTTCTAGATTTTCTTTTATTTTATTAGACAGTGATTTATTCTTATATGTCTTCTCTATATTTTCTTCTGTAAACACATCATTTACATGCCCTGAAGCCATGACAGAAATATTAATAAAAGTCACATAATCAAAATATTCCTTTACAGTCTGGAGATCATGGTGCACTGCAATAACAGTTTTTCCTTCATTTCTTAACTTTTTCAATATATCAACTATTGATTTTTCTGTCTTACTGTCCACACCTTGAAACGGTTCATCCATAAAATATACTTCTGCATCCTGAACTAGCGCCCTTGCCAAAAATACTCTCTGCTGCTGACCTCCTGAAAGCTGGCTTATCTGTCTATCAGAAAATTCTTCCATTCCAACTTTTGCAATGGATTCTTTTGTTTTTTCCTTGTCTATTTTTCGAACTTTCTTCAGCCATCCTACTTTCCCGTAACGCCCCATTTCAACTACATCAAATACAGTTGTTGGAAAATCCCAGTCTACGCTTCCTCTTTGGGGAACATATGCTATTTTATTTCTTACTTTATCATATTTTTCATTATAAAATAACACTTCTCCAGTAACAGGTTTTATAAGATTGAGCATTGTTTTAATTAATGTTGATTTTCCTGCTCCGTTAGGGCCTACAATAGCCATTAACACACCTTTTTTTATGTTCAGTTCTACATCCCATAAAACAGGCTTGTCTTCATAAGCTACTGTGAGATCCTCCACTTTTATAATAATTTCATCATTCTGTTTATTTTTCATATCATTTGCTGTTGTCATAACTTATCCTCTACATTCTTCTTTTTTATTTCTATTATATACTTATTTTAATGCATTTGCAATTGTATCTGCATTAGCCTTTACTGTTTTTATATATGATTCTGTATCATGTTCCTTATCTCCTAAAGAATCTGAATAAAGCTCTCCACCTATTTTTACTTCTTTTCCTTTTGCTTTTACAGCTTCCTGAAGTGCTTCTATACTTTTTTTAGGTACTGAAGACTCTACAAAAATAGCTTTTATATCTCTTTCAACAATAAAGTTTGCAAGATCACTAATATTTTTAGTACCTGTTTCAGAATCAGTAGAAACACCCTGTATAGCTTTAACTTCAAGTCCAAACTGTTTTCCAAAATATCCAAATGCATCGTGAGCTGTTACAAGTACTCTACTTTTTTCTGGGATTTCATTTATTCTTCCCTTTACATATTCAGTCAGTTCAGCCAATTCTGTTTTATATTTTTCATAATTCTGTTTATAATAATCTGCATTTTTAGGATCCATTTCACTTAATTTTGCTGTCAATGCTTCAGCTTCTTTTCCCCAGAATTCTGTATTAAACCAAACGTGAGGATCAGGCGTATTTGCATCTTGCATTGTAATCTGACTTTTATCAAGTGCATCTCCTACATTTAATATTGCTTTTTTCTGAGCTGCCATATTTTCAAATACTTCTGTCATCTTACCTTCAAGATGAAGTCCACCATAAACTATCAAATCAGCCTTTGAAAGTTTATCCACATCTCCTGCACTGGCTGTATATAGATGCGGATCCACTCCTTCTCCCATAAGACCTTCTACTTCTACTTTATCTCCACCTATTATTTTTGCAAGGTCTACAAGCATTGTCGTAGTTGTAACAATTTTTATTTTTTTATCTCCATTTGCTGATTGACCGGCATCTTTAGCATCTCCCTGTTTATTTCCGCAAGTTATCAAAGAAAATATCATTAATCCAAACATTATTATAAATTTAAAGTTCTTTTTCATTTTTAATAAATTAGTGTTCATATTCATCAGTCTCCTCTTTATTTTTTTTGTATATTTCTATCAATTTTGCTGCATCATATGCAATAACTTTTACCTTTTTATCACTATTTTCAAGATATATTGGACCATTAAATGGATCTTTTCTTATTACATTATAGCTTTCCTTTATAGTGACATCCATTTCTCTAAGATAATCATACAACTCTATATTATCTTCAACACTTAATATTATTATCTCATCTCCTTCCTCTGCATCAGACAGTTTCATTATATTTGCCTCATCAAATTCATCACTGCCATAAAAAATAGGACTTCCATGTGGACATTCTCTTGGATAAAAAAGAAATTTTTCCAGTTTTTGTAACAGTTTATCGCTTGTTACATGTTCAAGTACTTCAGCTTCTTCATGTATTTCATCTTTATCATAACCTAACTTTTCTACAAGGAATACTTCCCATACCCTGTGCTTTCTTATTATATTTACTGCAATATCATTTCCTTTTTTTGTAAGCTTGATATTTCTACCTTCTGAAATGAGATAATCTTCATTTGATAATTTTTTTATCATTTCACTCACTGAAGCAGGTGAAATATTCAAATACTCAGCCAGATTTTTATTTGAATAGTGTTTTCTTTTTTTCAGAAGATATATTCCTTTTAAATAGTCTTCTAAACTCTTACTCATTGCACTCCTTTCTGTAATATTTTTAGCTTTTCCTAATTTATAATTAGGTTTACCTAATTTACGTTATTATATTATCACTAAAAATTTAAATTGTCAAGAAAAAATGAATATAAATCTCAAATTTATTATAAAAATGTATTGTATAATCTAGTACAACACTTAAAATATATTAAAAAAACACTAAATTAAAATAAAT
>CAJPML010000133.1 GCA_905371725.1 Leptotrichia sp. oral taxon 215 | reverse complement strand
TTATTATTTATTTCATCCCTATTTATTTCTCTAAATTTTAGGCTCTATAATTATGTATAGTGTTAAAAAAAATCGACAACCTCAAAAAGCTTATTCAGCTTGAAATCTTTCAAGGTTATCGAATTTTTTACTCCTGTACTTGACAAAGAGCCACTATTTTTTAATCCATGACATAAGTTTTCTTAATTCAGCTCCAACTTTTTCAACTTCATGTTTTGCAAATTCTTCTCTTTTAGCTTTCAGGAATGGCTGTCCTGCTTTTGAATCAGCTAAGAAATCATCTGCAAATTTACCTGACTGGATATCTGCCAGAACTCCCTGCATCGCTTTTTTAGTTTCAGGTGTAATTATTTTTGGCCCTGTAATATAATCTCCATATTCTGCTGTATTTGAAATTGAATTTCTCATTGTTGCAAGTCCACCTTCATAAATAAGGTCTACAATCAGTTTCATTTCGTGAAGACATTCAAAATAAGCATTTACAGGGTCATAACCTGCTTCTACAAGTACTTCAAATCCAGTTTTCATAAGTTCTACAACTCCACCACATAAAACTGCCTGTTCTCCAAATAAATCTGTTTCTGTTTCCTGTTTGTAAGTAGTTTCTAGTATTCCTGATCTTCCTCCACCAATACCTGATGCCCATGCAAGAGCAACTTCCTTAGTGTCTCCGCTAGGATCTTTTTCCACTGCGATAAGACAAGGAACTCCGCTTCCTTCCTGGAAAGTTCTTCTTACAAGATGTCCAGGTCCTTTTGGTGCAACCATGAATACATTTATATCTTCCCTAGGATTTATTTTCTTGAAATGAATATTAAATCCATGTCCAAATCCTAAGTATGCTCCCTGTTTTAAGTTAGGTGCAACATCTTTTGCATATGTATCAGCCTGTAATTCATCAGGAATAAGAATCATAACTATATCTGCATCTTTTACTGCATCAGCAGTTTCTTTTACAGTAAATCCAGCTTCTTCAGCCTGTTTCCATGATTTTGAACCTTTTCTAAGCCCCACTGTTACATCCATTCCACTTTCTTTTAAGTTCAATGCATGAGCATGCCCCTGTGATCCATACCCTAGTATTGTTATTTTCTTTCCTGTCAATTTGTCCAAGTTACAGTCTGCATCATAATAAACTGTTGTTCCTAAAATATTTCCTGCCATTTTTTTATCCTCCCAAATTTGTATTTTAATAATTTCATACTTAAATAAATTTTATTCAAGTCTATTTCCCGACTTTTACATCAACTTAAATATTATATGTTTTATAGTTAAAAAAGTCAATAATCTAGACTATATATGTTTTTATTGTTTAGTATAAATGATATATATTATTTATAAAAACTTTCTACTGCAAATTTTTATTTGACAATTAACCACGGTCTTTCATTTTCCCAAACGACTTTTACTCGCATTTTAAACATTTCTGATAAAATTTTATCTGTCAGAATCTCCTTTTTCTTACCTTGAGCTATAATCTTTCCTTTTTCCAAAAGAGCCACATGAGACACCGAAGGTAATATTTCCTCAATCTGATGTGTTACATATATAAAAGGTGTGCTGTTCTCTTTTCCTGAATTTTCTTCAAGTACAGATAAAAAATACTCCCTCGCCCTTACATCGAGTCCTGAGCATGGTTCATCCAAAATCAACAAATCCGGCTCATTCATAAATGCACGTGCAAGTAATGTCCGTCTTTGCTCACCTTGTGACAATGTTGCGAAATATTTATCCTTGATATAAGTTATCCCGAAATCTTCAATTATTTTTTCAGCTCTTTTTCTATCTTCATCAGTAACTTCCTCATATATTCCGATAGAGCTGAATTTTCCTGATATCACAACATCTTCAAGTTTTTCCCTGTTAAGTGTCCCAAGAAAATTATTCAGTGATGAACTTACAAAACCTACTCTTCTTTTTATATTTTTCCATACATAATTCCCAAATTTATGTCCAAAAACTCTTACTTCTCCAGTTGTGGGAAATATATAGGCCGATATCATTCCCAGAATAGTAGATTTTCCTGAACCGTTCAGTCCAAGAAGAGCCCAGTTTTCACCTTCATTTATATGCCAGTCAATTCCATCCAGAATAGTTTTCCCATCCCTTCTAAATGTAACATTTTCATAATGAAGAATCTCTTTCATAATATATTCCTCTTTTTCATTATTTATGTTTTTTATATTCTTTCTGCTATTTCTGTTCCCATTTCAGAGGTTCCTATTTTTTTAGTACCTTCCGTATAAATATCAGCTGTTCTATATCCATCTTCCAATGTTTTTTCCACTGCCTTTTCTATCGCATCAGCTTCAGCAGATAAATCAAATGAATATCTTAACATCATTGCTGCTGAAAGTATTGTTGCTATAGGGTTTGCTACATTCTGTCCGGCTATATCTGGTGCAGAACCATGGCTTGGCTCATACAGTCCCTTTTTCCCATCACCCAGACTTGCAGATGCCAGCATTCCCAGCGATCCTGTAAGCATTGAAGCCTCATCAGATAAGATATCCCCAAACATATTTTCAGTAAGAATCACATCAAACTGTCCAGGATTTGAAATCAGCTGCATTGCGGCATTATCCACATACATATGTGAAACTTCCACTTCAGGGTAATCCTTTGCTGTTTCCTCAACAATTTTTCTCCAAAGTTTTGAAGTATCAAGTACATTATGTTTATCAACACTCGTAAGCTTTCTATTTCTAACTTTTGCTATTTCAAACGCCTTTTTTGCAATTCTTTCAATTTCAGTTCTTGTGTACGAAAGTGTATCATATGCCTTTTCTTCCGAATATTCCCTATGTCCGAAATAAAGTCCTCCTGTCAGTTCCCTAACTATCATTATATCAAGCCCTTCACCTATTATTTCTTCTTTTAGGGGACTTGCGCTTTTCAATGATTTAAATAATGTAGCAGGTCTTAAGTTAGTGTATACTCCGAGTTCCTTTCTTATTGCAAGCAGTCCTCTTTCCGGTCTCTTCTGCGGGTCAATATTATCCCACTTAGGCCCTCCAATTGCCCCAAGTAAAATTGCATCACTTTCACTGCATACCTGAATTGTTTCATCAGATAATGGAATGCCATACTTATCAATGGATTCTCCCCCTAAATATCCCTGAACATATTCAAACTTGTGTCCAAACTTTTCTCCGACTTTATCCAGAATTTTTATTGCTTCATCAACTATTTCCGGACCAATCCCATCTCCTTTTAATATTGCAATTTTGTAGTTCATTTTTACAGCTCCTTTCACATTTATCCTTTAATTTTTTGTTATCATTCAATATGCAATTTTTTTAATCTTCATTACTATTTTCTATAATTTTCAATGTATTTTTTGAAATATTAAATTTTGTAATCTTACCTAAATCTATTCTTCCTGTATGTCCGCTTCCTGTAATTTTAATTCCATTTTCAAATTCTATCCGTCTAATTTTTCTGAGATCAGCTTTTTTCATTAAGTTAAAAAATATCATTGGGACATCTATTCTTTTCTTTTTATAATTTTGATAATGAAAATCAGCATCTGACTCTGGAACATCATAGTCCAACCCTTTCATAACACATTTAGCATCAGAAATAATATATGAAATTTCATCTGCTTTAGGCACAGTTTTAAAAATACAGTAATCACCTTTTTGTGAAACTCCCTTAATTCCAGTCCCAAATACAGCCATTGACAATAAAAATAATAAAATAACCAGTTTTTTCATAAAAACCATCTCCATTCCATTTTTTTATTTTACAATATATCCCAGAATACAAAGTTTATCCCTCTATCAAATTTCTGCTTTCCACTTTTTCCTTCAATCTATCAAAATAACCACCTTCAATCAGATTATTTCTATTCTGTATCCACCATGTCTTTCCATTAATTTTAAGGAAATTTATTATTTCTTTTTTTACTTTGTTATCAACTTTTATTTCTAATATAAGTTTATAGTTCAGAACCCCTTTTTTTAATACAATTTTTTCAATATCCTTAACTTCTACTCTTGATGAAAATTCCTTTATTCCACCAAAGGCTCCAACTTTAAAAAATAATATTTCATCATCTCTAAAAAGAATGTAATAAGGCTGTACTCCTGTCTTAAATATCAGTCCTAAAAGTCCTGACATCAGAAGTGCATTTAAATTTCTTTCCCTCTTAACAGCATAAATATAGTTCTCGTCATAAACTACATTATTTTCCTCAAAATATTTTTCCACCCTTAACTGCTCTTTTGATTTTTTTTCCATTTCTAATTCTCCTTCCACTAATTTATTTTTTTATTTTTGTATTAACTTCTTTATATGCTTCTCCTATACTTTGTAAATTTATTACCCCCATATTAAAAAGTATCTCTAATCTTTCATTTCTTAGTTTTTCATCATTTATATTTTTTATTTCTTCTATTTGCTCTATTGTTTTAGTTGATATACTTGTTTTTATTCCACTAGCCTCAATTCCTAAATTGTCACT
>CAJPML010000132.1 GCA_905371725.1 Leptotrichia sp. oral taxon 215 | reverse complement strand
AGAAATCATAATACATTTCCACTGTTTTTTTATCTGTTTCAAGCTTCTGATATTCACTAAATCCTTCCAGTCCCATGTTTACTCCAGGATTTCTATATTCCATTTCACTGTCTATTATTTTCTTTGCTGACATATGAAAAGAAGTGGCATGCGTATAATTAAGCATTTCTCCAATTTCATTTGGTGACTTAAAACCACAGGCCATCATTACTTCAGGAAAGCCTTTTTCAAATTTTTCCTTTCCTTCCTTGGAAATTTTTACAAGCTCCTTTATAAGCTCTTTTCCTTCTATTGCTGTTTTTTTCTGTCCTGAAGTGAGTACAATATCCACTCCGAGCTCTCTAATTTCCTTAAATGCCTTTATTGGATCCTTACACATATCAAACGCTCTGTGAAAAGTTACTTTCATATTTCCTCTTTCAGCGAGTATTTTCTTCATATTTTCAATGTCGACTTCTCCATATTTATTAAGCATTCCTACAACTATTCCATTTGCACCAAGTTCCCTAAATTTTATAACTTCGTTTTTTATTATATTCACTTCATGTTCAGAATACAAAAAATCCCCGAATCTTGGTCTTATAAGTACATGAATCGGGAGCTCGGTATTTTTTCTCACTTCATTAAAAAGGGATTCTGTAGGAGTTGTTCCTCCTATCACAAGATTACTGCATAATTCAAGTCTTTTTCTTGATCCTTTTCCGGCATTTATTGCAGATTCTACACTGTCTACACATATTTCATAAGTATAATCATAATTCATAAGTATCTCATTTTATGGAACTTTCTAATAATAAATTCTATAAAGTTAATGTGAAAACTATATTTATAAATTGTAATAAATGAATAAACATAGTTTTCATATATCTTATTTATATTTATTATTTTAAAATAGTTCCACATCCTCCTTTTCATTTTAAATTTCTGATATATTCTGATTCTAGCCTATATTTTCCATAACTCTTTTTCTTTTATCAAAAGTAACAATTTCATTTATCCCATATTTTTTTACATATTCAACTGCTTCTTCTATTTTCATGCCTACATGTTCAGGCTGGTGTGCATCACTGGAGAATATTATAGGAATATCGTATTTCTTTACATATTCCATAAAATCAGGATAAGGTGTTATTTCCTTTATTGGATATCTATGAAGCGTTCCTGTATTTACATCAGCAACCATATTATTTTTCTTCAAAATTTTTGCCGTTTTTTCAAGAAGTTCATCTACATCATTTTTATCCGGAATATTTTTAAATAGCCGTAAATTAAAAGGATGTCCCAATATATCATAAAAACCTGTATTTGCAACATTTGAAATTTCATCTGAATAATCTTTCCATATGTTTTTTAGACTTTCTTCATTAAATTTATGTTTTAATGCACTAAAATCAAATCCCCACCCTTTTATAAAATGAATAGAAACTATCAGATAATCCCATTCATATTTTGACAGAATTTCCTGAACTTTTTCTTGATTCTGAAAATTACATACTTCCAGTCCAAACTTTACAGGGTATCCTTTTGATTTTAAATAATTTATAAAATCTCTATATTCATCTAACGTATGTACAAATTTTGATTTAGGATTATCAAGCCATTTTCTCTGAAATTGACCAACCTCTGAATCATCAAGAATTAATTCTTCATAATATAAATCCTTGAATTCCTTAAATCCATGAGTATGTTCAGTGATTCCTATTTCATGAAGTCCTTTTTTTTCTGCTTGCTGAAAAAATAGTTTTACCCAGTCTTCATCATAACTTCCATATTCAAAGTGCATATGATAGTCAACCAACATTCACTCCACCACTTTCTTTATTTCTTTTCTTCTACAACTCTCCAACCTTCGCTGTCTTTTACAAAATTAACTTTAGATGTAGCAAGATTTATCTTCTTTGTTTTTGAAAGATAGTCATGTTGCATTTTTATATATTCTTCTATATTAATATCTACCTGTGCCCTTACTTTATCTATCTTAGCATATTTCTGATAATTGTTATTCAGATATTTATTCATTGCAGTTTCATCATATCCTTTTATAAGAAATATTACTTCTCCATCATTTCCAGTTTCATTTATTTTGTATACAAGAACTTCAAACTGTTCAATAAGCAGTGTATTCGTTTCTTCCCATCTTTTTTTAAGATTTCCATCTTTTTTATCATTTACATATTTGTCAATGTCAGGATTTATTGTCTTAAGCATTTCTCTAGACCCATAATTTGAAATTTCCTGTAATGCCTTTGCATAATCTTCTGCTGCTTCCTTTAATGTAGAAAATCTTTTTACCCCATCTTTCCCTATTATTTCAGTTTTAGCTGTCTGGGCTGCTGCTGCACTCTTAGGCTGTGAAACAGGGGCATTTCCCTTTTTTGTTTCTGCCATAACTGTTAACTGTGCTAAAATTAGTAATGTTAATAAAATTTTTCTCATTTTTCGACTCCTCCAATTTTATTGATTTCTAAAAATTTTTCAATACTTTTATTCTTAGTATAATTAAATTCACTGAGTGACTTCTCTTCAAATACATCATAGTTTTTCTTCAATTCTGTTACTGCTTCCCTCAATATTTCTCCATTCCTTATTCTATGTGATATTCCCCGAAAAGCCATCTCCAAAAAGTTTATATCTGCATATTTAATTAGAACACTCTCTAATTGAATCCAATTAAATGTTCTTTCAAATTCTTCTGTGAAAAATTTACTATTGTAATGTAAATTATATAATATTTTTTTTTCAATATCATTAATATTTTCATTGAAAACTCTATAAAAATTTTTAGACAAAAAATGGTCAATAAACATATCTGATACAATTCCTTTAAAGTGATGAAACTTTTCGTGCAGCAATTCATTTAAAAAATTTTCATTTCTATCAGAAATGCCATCTATTATTCTATGAAGAACAAGTCCTTCCTTTAGATTATCAGGTAAATTTATTCTTTCAATTTTTCCTTTGTAAAAATCTCCTGCAAAATTACCATATAACGTTTCTTTCTTTTTATCAATTTTTTCATCAATCTCCCATGAAATCATCGAATGTCCTAAAAAGTTCATATTTCTCCTTAGTTTTCTATTGTAAATCCAGTTTTTCCTTTTTCAGTTTTGCTAATCCTGCCAATGAAGTTTCCTTGTAATTTGCATGCAGGTCTTTTCCCGTCTGAAACATTGTCTCCACAACTTCGTCAAGTGAAACAAGATGCCCCTCATCTGACATAATGCTATAATACGCACAATCCATAGCTTTTGCTGCATAAATGGCATTTCTTTCAATACACGGTATTTGTACATAACCTAGCATAGGATCGCATGTCATTCCAAGGCAATGTTCCATTGCAATTTCTGCTGCATATTCTATCTGATTTATATCTCCCCCAAGTATATAGGCTGCCATTCCGGCTCCCATTGAACAGGCTACTCCCACTTCCCCCTGACAACCGACTTCCGCTCCTGAAATAGATGCATTCTGCTTATACACATTCCCAATAATTCCTGCAACAGCCAGTGCATTTACAATATCTTCTTCAGAAAGATCATTTTCCCTTTGATATGTCTTCAAAATTGCAGGAATCAAGCCTGATGCACCACATGTCGGAGCAGTTACAACTTTTCCGGCACTTGCATTTTCTTCAGAAGCTGCCAATGCATAAGAATACACTCTTCCCTTAGTATCTTTTATTGGAGATTTTTTAAATTTAGTGTAAAAACTTTTTGCCTTTCTTTCTATTTTAAGTTTTCCAGGTAAATACCCCTCTGTGTGTAAACCTTTATTTATTGTTTCATCCATTGTTTCCCATATCATTTTCAGGTAATCCCTTATTTCAGTTCCTTCATATTTTACTACATATTCAGGTAATGTTATTTTTTCTTTTATACAGTACTCCTGTATTTCCTGAAAATTTTTCTGGGGATATACTTCAACTTTTGTTTCTTTTCTTGAGATTCCATTTTCTTTTTCAATAGAAGTTCCATCAACTATACTTCCTCCTCCCACTGAAAAGTACAACTTTTCCTCCAGAGGATTCTTCATCTCTGTATCTTCAGATAAATATGCAAAAAATTTAAGTGCATTAGTATGAAAATCATACACAATCTCAGGCATAAAAAAGACTTCTACATTGTCCTTCTTCTCATTTTGCAGTCTTTCTCTCACTATATGGTCTGTTAGATGCCCTTTTCCTGTAGCAGCTAGACTTCCATACAGTTCAACTTTATATCGTATATTATTTTTATCATATTTTTCTTCTATAAGTTTTCTAAATTCCTTTGCAGCCTTCTCAGGACCCATTGTATGACTACTTGACGGTCCATTTCCTATTTTATAAAATTCCTTTAATGATTCCATAATTTCCTCCATTTTTTCTCTTTCTATATTATATCCTATTTATGTATAAAAATAAAGAACTGTCTCTCTAAGAATACACCTTTCAAACTTCAAAGTTTAATTATTCAGTTTATATGGCGATATTC